>JAVHLO010000077.1 GCA_031082105.1 Planctomycetota bacterium | reverse complement strand
TGTTCAGAAAAGAGCTGTCCACCCTCAAGGACAGGGATGCAAGAAGGCAGGCCGTCCAGAAATATTTCGACTCCGGCAGGAGTGTAGTCAGCGCTCAGTCCCTCGAGGACATGACCAAGGCGATCGAGGCCGACCCGGAATGGGCGGAGGCCTGGGCGGAACGGGGGCGATTGCTCCTTCTGCTCGGAAACGTATCCAAGTCGTTGGCGGATCTGAAGAAAGCGCTGGAGCTCAACCCTTCAAGCTCGATGGCACAATACTGGTATGGAAAGGCACTCGAGAGCTCCGGCGACCAGGCAGCGGCTGCGACTCACTACGAAGAGGCCGTGCGGCTGCATCCAAAGAGCAGCCACGCACTTCTGGCGACAGCCTCGTCGCTGGCCCGTCAGGGAAAGATCGACGAGGCGATGGATGCATGCAACAAGATCCTGGCTCTGGACTGGTCTTCCGCCGAGGCATATCTCGCGCGGGGCGGTCTCTTCCTCTTGAAAGGCGACACCGCCGCGGCCCTCGCAGATTTCGAGAAGGTCGCCTCCATAAACCCTCTTTCGCCCGCCGCCTGGAACAGTGTCGGCAACGTCCATCACAGAGGTGGCGACCTCCGGTGCGCGCTCGACAACTACAATCGCGCGCTTGAGCTTAATTCGGAGTGTTCCGAGGCGATCTTCAACCGCGCCAACATATGCTACCAAACCGGCAGGCTCGATGCGGCGCTCGGCGGCTGGGAGAAGTTCCTCAAGCTGGAGGGCGAAGACGGTCCTCTGGGCAAGGGCGTTCGCGAGCATGCGACACATACGGCGGAACTTAAGTCCGGAACGGTCGAGCCGTGTTCCGCCTCGGAATACGCTGCGCGCGGCTGCTACAGGATTTTGGAACGACGTTTTCGCGAGGGCGCCGACGACTTCGAGCGGATCCTGCGGCACGAACCGCAGTCTGGCTCGGTGCATTCCTACCTTGCGCTTCTGTATGAGGGACTGGCGCAGAAGGGCGAAAAGGAAGAGGACAAATCGGCGCTTACAGAGAAGGCCGCGGCTCACCGCAAGGCGGAATCTCTCCTGCCGCCGGGACCGGCCGACCCATGGATGTTGCCCATATCCAATCTCATGGCGGATCCTGATGCCTCCACGGAATTGCCGTAGAAGGCCACTTCGACTAAAATAAAAACCGCAAATGTCCGATAATAGACTATGGCTATGTCTAGTATTGAACAGCCCTGTTCCTTCATCGTTCGCGCGCGGCGACGGCCGTCACGCAGGCTGGGGATGCGCCAGTGTGTCTGTTGGTGGATTCTGCTCGCTCTCTTCATCATGGCCCCTGTCCCGGCCGGCCTGGCGCGGGCGCAGTCTATCGAGTACCCGCCGGTCGAAAAAACCGTCCGACTTGAAGCGGACAACGCCGGCTCCGGCAGCGACGAGGTCCAGGATCCTCAAGAGGTATTCGATCCGGTCTTCTCGTTCCTGTCGTACAGTGTGCCGCGATCGGATTCCGGTGCGCCCGAAGAGACCGCGTTCTCTCCAATCTTCTCCCGTGGTGATACGACCTCGCGCGCGGAGCCGTTGCGCCCCGCCAGGATCCCCGTGTCCAGGGCCTCCTTGCGACCCCGGTCCCGTCCGGCCGCCGCGGATGACACGGCTGCCGCGAAGGGAACCAACGCAGCGGAACCGCTCCGCGTGGTGCGGGTCGCGGACGATCACGAAGTGATCAGGCGCGAATTTGCCGATCAGATCGCCGCACTGCAGGAGGCGGTTGCCGAGTCCCGCGCGCGGCTCGCGACCGAAGAAGAGAAAAGATCTGATGCCGAGCGCGCGGCCTTCGAGGCCGACGCGGCTAGGATTGCTGCGGAGGAAGCCGCCCGACAGGCGGCCGAGTTGAGAACACCCGCGCAAGAGGGGCCGGCCACCGGCAACGCACAACTCGACGCGCAAGCGGAGCAGGCGGTAGCAGAAGCGGCCAGGCTCGCGGCCGAGGAAAAAGCGCGCGCAGAGGAGATCGAGAAACGCGAGCGCGCAAGAAAGGATTTCGAGGACTTCTGCGCGTTCAAACCGAACCGGCAGTGGTCGTACTCGCGGGCGGACGGAGCAGTCCTTTCGGTCCGAATTTCGACCGCCGCGCCGACCGATGAGGGGACCCTCTTCTCGGGATCCTCGGTCCTGCGCACTCCCGGCGGCCAAACTTCCGTTCGCAGCCTGAAGTGGCTCTACTCCGAGAAGGACCTCTGCCTGTATGCGCTAGAACCGGACGGCGCGCATCCGCTCCTCATGTTCCCGGTGGAACCCGGGCTCGCCTGGAGCTGGAGTACCGGAGACGTGGAAATCCTGCGTAACTATGAGACGCCAAAATCCGGCCTGCAGCGGGCGATCATTGTTGTGACCATAAGCCGAAAGCGGTTGGCCGACAGGACCATCGAATACTCGTCCCGGCAACGTCACGTGGCGGGGCGGGGGCTCGAGAGCGTGGAGGTCTCCGACAGCATGGCGAAACGATACGAGATGAACCTCCTCTCGGTCATGGACGAGAATGAGCGGTAGCGCTGATGGAAAAGACATCTACTGTCGTCCCCGTCACACCGCGCGCTCATTTTGCGCCGGCCTTGCGCGTGATTCTGCTTGCGCTCGCCGGGACATGCGTGGCATGCGGCTCGGTAATGCTCGTGTTCAGGGAGTCGCTCCGCGGATATCTTTCGCAGGAGCGGGTGGACTATACCGGATACACGTATGTGCCGAAATTCCGCCGGGTCCCGCTATTTCTGTCACAGGCTGCCGGCCACGTGGTCATTCGCGGGAAGTTCGACACAACCGCCCGCCTTGTGGACTATGGAATGGCCATCGAAGACGGTCTGGTGCTGACGACAGGAGACGACGGTTCGGTCGTCGTGAGCTTTGAGGATCTCCTGGCCGTCGAAGTCGGCGTAGCCACAGAAGTAGTGGTCGAAAGAGCGGAGACGCCCGACGATATGCCCGCCGCGCGCCAGATCAGGCTGGCATGTGCGCAGGGGACGCTGGCCGTGGCGACCTTTTTCGACTCCATTGACGCGTCAATCACTATCACGACCCCGACGCACACGATCGTCGGCAACAGGGCGCGATTCGAACTGCGCGTCATGGAAGATTCCGTAAGCGTGTCGGTCTTCGAGGGACAGATTCTCTGCTGGTTGAACGACAAGCCGGAGGCCATCCTTTCGCTCGCAGCGGGACACGGCTTCACGCATAGAACCGTCGCGACAGCCGACGGCGGCAAGGCGGTGGCCGGCACACCAGAGTCGCTGGCCCCGCGGAAACTGGCGCCCGAACAGATGGCCGTGCTGCAACAGAGCCTCGGGAAGACGGGCGCGATTGTCAGGCGCGCCGAGAAGGACGCGGACGCGGCCTACGTCGAAAAGAGTACGCGACAGGTTAAGGAGATCGTGCAGATCTGCAAGGTGAGGCTGGAGGATTTTGACATCGAGAGCTGTCTGGAGCATGCCAGGTGGCCGCTCGTGTTCAACGACGCCTCCATCCTTGCGGAGGACATGCGGGCGGCCTTCACGGCCTTCACCCGACCTTTGCAGAAGCTGACGATTACGATCGAACCCGTACGAGTCGCAGTAACCGTTATCGCTAAAGATCGTCAGGCCAGGATTATATTTCCGGGTATGGTCGAGGTCACTTATGCCGAAACGGGGTTGCGCCGCTCGCGCGAGTTTCTGGCGAGTGCCGTTATGGTTCAAGTAGAGGACCGTTGGTTGACGGAGAAGCTGGACATCCTGGAGACGTGGTGCCCGCATCAACCCTTCAAGGAGAAATAGCGTGGACGAAAAGGGAGCAACATCCCGCGCGCTTTCGATTGCGCGCGGGATCGGCCTCGCGCTAATGTTGTTTGCGCTTCTGCCGGCCTGTCGCAGCAACGACGTCCCGTTCGCGACGTCGGCGGACGTATGGCCCGAGCGTCCGGTCTCTCCGCGCCCGCCGCGCGTCGAAGCGCCTCCCGCGGCCGGATCACCGCCGGAAATTGAGTTTCATCTCATCGCGACAACAGAGGCCGAGACGCTTTCCCGCATCGCTGCCGCCCTGGGCGAAACGCCGGAGGAGATGATAAGACAGAACGCGTTTTTTCTGGTGGCCCCGGGCGACACTTTATCCATCACCGTGTTGCTTCATCCAGACCTCTCCCGCGAAACGCTTGTGGCGCCCGACGGGTCGATTGCCATGCCGAACGTCGGCTCAATCTCCGTGGGCGGATCAAGTATCGACACAATCGAACGCGAGATTGCCAGACGCTTGTCCGCATTTCTCGCCGAACCGCAGGTCGGCGTCTCGCTGAAGACGGCCGCTCCCCGTCAGGTCACCGTGATCGGGTCGCTACCTCAAGCCGGACAGGTAGAGCTGGTCGGCCAGCATACACTTCTGGAGGCGCTGACGAAGGCCGGCATGCAGCGCCCCACCGGCAGCGGCGCAACAACCGTCCAGTTGATCAGGAAGGGGCGGCATGCGGTGATCGACTTGATGAAGTTGTACAGCCTTGACGCGGCGGGCTTCAACATACGGCTCAAGCCCAACGATATCGTCATGCTCGTCGAACCCCTGCCGATCGCGATCGTCGGCAGCGTGAACAAGCCGGGATCGGTCTTCGCGGACGAGAAGGGATATCGCTCGATTCTCGAAGGTCTCGCGCTTGCCGGATCGATCACCGACCGCGCCGACCTGAGTCGCGCGCAGATCATCCGGCGGAATGGGCAGGTGGAGCAAACTGACCTGAATGACTCGCTCTTCGGCCCCATTGCGCAGGATGACACGGCCGGCGTGAAACCGGTGACACCGTGCCTCTTGTATCCCGGTGATACGCTGCTTGTTCCCGCCACGCGGGAGATCGGCGTCTACGTGCTGGGGATGGTGGCGCGGCCGGGCCTGGTCCGCGGCAAGGACAAGATGACCGTCCTGCAGGCCCTTGCGATGGCCGGCCCGGAGCGGTTTGGCGCAGTTCTCACCGAGGCCAAGGTCGTTCGCGGCTTTCCACAGAAGCCCAAGGTGCTCAGCATCGATGTTGACCGGCTCATGTACCAGGGCGACCTGGCACAAAACGTCATACTCGCGGAGGGAGATATCGTCTTCGTGCCGGAGAGCATCGGTTCCGACGTGATAGACACGCTCAACCGCGTTCTGGCGCCGATCACCGGCTCCTCGAAGGCGCGCGCCGAATACGTCAGCAGCCAGGAGGCGTGGAATGCATTGTCGACTGAGGAGTAGTCCGAGGCCATGATTCCCGGCAGGACAAGCTTGAGCTGGGTCTGGGTGCTGGCCATGCTCGTCAAGCACAAGGCCGCCATTCTGGTCTGTTGGCTGGCGGCGACCATGGTCGGTATCGGATCGTATTTCATCTGGCCGAGGACCTACGAGGTCTTCGCCCAGATACAGCTCGTCTCGTCGCCGCTCGCAAGCAAGTTCGAGGAACTGGCGGCCAGGCTTCTCCTGCCGGCCGAAGAGGACATTGAATCCTGGATGCGCGTCGTAAGAAGCGAGAAGATCATTGATCCCGCGCTTCAGTCGATCGGCGCCATCACGGCCGATACTCCACCAGCAGCGGCCAAAAAACTGATCGAACAGACTCGAAACAACATAACCGTGATCAGGGACGGCACGACCAAGATATTCACGATCAGGATAGTGCATGGAGACCCGAAATTCGCGGCGGATATCGTGAAGGCCATCGTCGAGCAGTTCCAGGCGCACAATAAGAACACCAAGACCATGCAGGACGAAGGGTTGAAGAAGACCGTGACCTACTATATCGACCGGCTGGACAAGGGGATCGAGGAACAGCAGGCGCTTCTCGAAAGCGCGGAGAAAGGCGACGCGATCCGAAAGAAAGCCGGAGAGACCCGTGAAGAGATCGCCCGCCTCGTCGAGGAATTTAAGAACGAACTGAGGAAACTCGACGAGGAGCTGCAAGCGCTATCGTTGCGTTTCAAGGACACCTGGCCCGCACGGCAGCAATGCCGCATGAAGATCGACTACCTCACCGCAATCGTCGCGTGCGGGACTTTGACCGACCTCTTCGCGCTGCAGAAGAAGCAGGAGGAGACCTTCCAGAGCAACCTGGCCCCTACCGTCCAAAATTGGGTGGCGCGGCAAAAGCTCCTCATTGAAAAGAGAGACCGGCTGGCAGAACAGGAAAAGGAATATGCCGCGGCAAAGGCGGACCACGCTCAGCGTACCGGCGACACTCGCAGCGCGGAGTCGCTGACAAAAGCGATCAAGGACGACCAGAACCTCAGATCCGATCTGCAACAGCAGTATAAGAAGGCGGAAATGTCAATCGAGAAGACGGTCAACGATTTTATCGTGCTCACAAGGAACATCATCCCGCCCCAGGCCCCGGTCTCGCCGGATGCCAGGCAATTTTTCATCATTTTCACGCTGTGGGCGATCGGGTTGTCCATCGGCGTGGTGTACCTGCTTGAAGCCGTCGACAGAAGCATCCATACTGTCGTGGATGTCCAGCATCGGACCGGGCTGGATGTCCTTGCCGTGATCCCACCGATCCGGCAGGACCGTGGCGCGGCCAAAGAAAAAGAGCATGCGCTGACGAACTTCCTGGTCTTTTCCGCCGAGCACTATTCGCCCGTAGCGGATTCCTACAGAATCGCACGCATCAATATCGTTTCAGCCCTGGACAAAAGCCTGCGCGACAAGCTGAGTCTTCTCGTGACCAGCGCACAGCCCCAGGAGGGCAAAAGCATGTCGATTACGAACCTCGGAAGCGCATTTGCCGAGACCGGCGCCAAGACCGTCATTCTGGACTGCAACCTCCGTCATGGAATGTTGGCCGACTATTTCGGCGTGAACGGCGAGATCGGAATGAACCAGGTCCTGGCAGGCCAGTATCTGTGGCCCGAAGTGCTTCAGCGTACCCCCTTCCCCGGTCTTCACCTTATCCCGGCCGGCAAGCAGAAGGCCGCAACGGCGGCGCTGATACATGCCCCGGTGTTCCAGGTGGCACTCGAAGCCGTGCGGGAAGAATACGATGTCGTCCTCATCGATACGGCCCCAGCGCTCTTGATGGCCGACCCGTTGCTGATCGCGCCCAGGGTCGATGGCGTGGTCCTCATCTGCGCAAGCGGCATGACGACACGAGAGCTGTTGACGCACGCCGCGAGCCAGATCGAGAAGACCAAGGGCAAGCTGCTCGGCGTGTTGCTGAACCACAAAGAAGCCTTCACTTCGCCGCACTACTACTACTACAGCCACTACTACGCCAAAGCGTATGGGCAGAAGAAGGAATAGGGCAAAGAGCGAAGAGCAAAGAGCACGAAGGGAGTTTCGCTCTTGTCACCCGCCTACCGGTTCCCCGTACAGGGCGAGCGGAGTCACGTGCTTGATCCGCACCCTCACGATCTGCCCGGGTCGCGCCGATTCGGCGGGATGTCGGCCTCCGCAATCTTCCAGCCCGCCCGGTCGCCCTCGACCTCCCATCGCCAAGCCCGCCTGCGAGACCGGCTCCACGAACACAATATGATTGAATCGCGTCCGGCCTGTGGGCAGGTGCGGCGTGCGGCGGCTTGGTCCTTCGAGGAGAATCTCCATTTCGCTCCCGACAAGGGCGGCGTGCTTCTCGGCACTGACTGTCGCCTGTTCTTTGAGCAGCCGCGTGTTGCGTTCCTCTTTTCTTCGAAGCGGCACGTCATCCGGCCAGTCGGCCGCGCGCGTCGAGGGCCGCGCGGAGTACTTGAAGATGTATGAATTCAGAAACCGGGCTTGCCTCACCAGGTCCACTGTCCGTTCGAAGTCCGCTTCGTCTTCACCCGGGAAACCAACAATGAAATCGCTTGCGAACTCAACGCCCGGAATGATGCATCGCGCGGATTCCAGAAGCTCCATGTAGTCCTTCGCCGTGTAACCGCGCCCCATCCTGGCGAGAATCCGATCGGATCCCGATTGGGCCGGGGCATGAATGTACGGGCAGATCTTCTCCAGGTCCGCGATTGTCTCCAACAGCCGCCGAGTCATAAACGCGGGATGGGACGTCACAAACCGTATCCGACGCAGGCCGTCAATATCGTTGATCTTGCGAAAAAGGTCCGCCAGCCCGTCCTTCAGGCCCAGGCTCCGCCCATAAGCCGTGATATTCTGTCCCAGGAGCGTGACCTCGACGCAGCCCTGCCGGGCAAGCGCGCGAATCTCGTTGAGCACCTCGTCGACCGGCCTGCTCGCCTCTGCGCCGCGGAGCGCCGGAACGACACAATATGCGCACTTGCACGCGCAACCGGTCATCGCCATGACGTACGCCTGGAACGGGGAAGGCCTGCACTCGGGCCGGCGGGAGACTCCGTAGACGGCGGCGATCGCCGGCGCGCCCGGATCCCGTCCCGCCGCGCACAGACGCGTCGAACCGGACGGCTCATTTCCGATATCCCGCCGCGCGGCTATCGCCCGGTGAAGCAACCCGGGCAGCGAATCGTGGCCGCGCACGCCGCATACGACATCAACCTGGGGAACCCGTTCGAATATCCCCGCACGGTCTTTCTCCGCCATACAGCCCACGACACCGACGACCACCCACGGGCGGCCTCTCCGGATCCTGCTTATGGACCCGAGCCGCGAGTACACGCGTTCCTCCGCGTGTTTTCGGACGCTGCAAGTGTTGAAGAGAATGACGTCCGCCTCGCCGGCCGAGGATCCCTGTATGAATCCCTCGTCGAGCAGCTTCGTCATTAGCAGCTCGGAATCGAGTTTGTTCATCTGGCAGCCGAAGGTCTCGATGTAGACCTTCGGAGCCTTGTCGCCCGGTCCGTTCATCACAACCGCCCGACTGTGAGGGCAAAAAAGACTCGTAAGCGTGCGCTCCCCCTCTCCCTCTGGGAGAGGGCGGGGGTGAGGGTCTTCTGTCATCGCACGGTAGCCCTTCCTCGCACGGGGCTCTCCAAGAGAGGCACACTCTTGCACTCCAATTCTGGGGAGTTCAGAATACCCTCACCCTAACCCTCTCTCAGAGGGAGAGGGGACTGAACGCTTACCTTAGCAGAATCCTATTCCACGGTCACGCTCTTGGCGAGGTTGCGCGGCTGATCGACGCTGCAGCCGCGCTTGACGGCGATGTGATATGCGAGCAACTGAAGCGGGACGATCGTGAGCATCGGGTAGAAGAGCTCGCGGCATTCTGGAACGAAGATCGTGTAATCGACCGCCGTCGGCATCTGCGCATCGTTCTCCGTTGCGATTCCGATGATGACTCCTTTTCTCGCGCGAATCTCCTGGATGTTCGAACGCATCTTCGCGTACACGCTGTCCTGGACCGCGATGGCGACCGTCGGGAAGGAGCTATCGACGAGCGCGAGCGGTCCGTGCTTCATCTCGCCGGCCGCATAGCCTTCCGCGTGGATATACGAGATCTCCTTCAATTTCAATGCGCCCTCGAGCGCAGTCGGGTAGTTGTACTTGCGCCCGACGTACATGAAATTGTACACGTTCTTGAACCGCTCGACGCACTGCATGATCCGGTCGGCGCCCTTCAAGACCTGTTCGACCTTCGCGGGCACCTTGGCGAGATCGTCGAGCAATTCGCGCGCCTCGGCGGCGCCGAGCGTTCCGCGGACGCGGCCCAGGTGGATCGCGAAGAGCGCGAGCACAGCGATCTGCGCCGTGTACGTCTTGGTGGCGGCGACACCGATCTCGGGCCCCGCGTGCGTGTAGATCGCCGCCGCGCACTCGCGTGGAACGGAGCTGCCAATGACGTTGCTTACCGCGATCGTCGGGGCGCCGCATCGGTTCGCCTCCCGAACCGCGGCGAGCGTGTCGGCCGTCTCGCCGGACTGGCTGACCGCCACCACGAGCGAGCGCGAATCGAGCACGGGGTTCATGTATCTGAACTCGGACGCGAGGAAGACTGCCGCCGGGACCTTCGCGATCTCCTCGACGTAGTACTTCCCGACGAGCGCGGCGTGAGCTGCGGTCCCGCACGCGACAAAGCTGACACGCTGGATTCCGCGCAGCGCCTGCGCGGACAATACCGGGGGGTTGAACTTGACCGACCCGCTGCGCAGGTCCAGCCTGCCCGCGATGGTCCTTCGGATGGAGGTCGGCTGTTCGTGAATCTCCTTCAGCATGAAGTGGGGGAAGCCCTCCTTGCACGCCGATTCGAACGTCCACGAGACCCGTTTGGGCCGGCGAGCCCTGCGCCGGCCGTCGAACCCGAACAGTTGGAATCCGCTTGGCGTGAGGGCGATGATCTCCCCCTCTTCGAGGAAGACGAGGTTTCGCGTGAGCGGCAGGATCGCCGGCGCGTCCGATGCCAACAGCGCCCCGGTCGTGGACATCCCTGCGACGAGCGGGCTGTTCTGCCTGACGCCATAGAGCGAGTCCGGATGTCGCCGGAAGAGGATTGCGAGCGCGAACGAACCGACGAGCTGCGCGACGGTGGCGCGGATTGCCGCGAAGGGGTCGCCGTGGTAGTGCTTTTCGAGGAGGTGCGCGATGACCTCCGTATCCGTCTCGGACCGGAACCGGTGGCCGCCGTCCTGGAGGCTTGCGCGGAGCTCCTCGAAGTTCTCGATGATGCCGTTGTGGACGATGGCGATCGCGTCGTCGCAGGAGAAGTGCGGATGGGCGTTTTCGCGTGTCGGCGGACCGTGAGTGGCCCAGCGCGTGTGGCCGATGCCGACCGTCCCGTCAAGCCGTGTGCCTTTGACCGCGGAGAAGAGCGCGTCGAGGTTGCCGGCCATCTTCTCGCATCGGAACCCGGTCGGGTCAAGCGTAACAACCCCGCTCGAGTCGTAGCCGCGGTATTCGAGTCGGCGCAGACCGGTGAGCACAACGGGGGCGGCTTTCCGTTTGCCGATGTATCCGACTATCCCGCACATCGCTTGAATCCGGCAACTTGCAGCCTACCGGAGGCCGTTCACGGCCTTCCGCTTGAAAGGCCCTGAAGGGCCTCCCGCGTCACAAATCAACCTCCGTCCCTGCCGTGAACGGCGGGGCTACGGATGGGACCGTGTGGTCGTACTCAATACAACCTGGTGGTTCGCGACAACTCAAACTCCGCGCAACCGGTCGCCTACCGCTCCCTCACGGTCGCGGCACTGATTTCGCAATCCGAAATGTCACGAACCACTAGGCCGTCGGCGGAGGCGTTGCGGGCTGAGCGGGCTCGGTCGGCTTCG
>JAVHLO010000076.1 GCA_031082105.1 Planctomycetota bacterium | reverse complement strand
CATGTCATTGCGAGCCGCAGCGAAGCAATCGCCCGGTCTTTTTGCTCCGGGGCGACGAAGATTGCTTCCCTGCGGCTGGCAGTGACGCAGCGTTGCGTATTCTCGTTCTTTTGTTCCTTGCTTTTCGTTTTTCGCTTCTTGACCACGGCGGAGGGTGAAAATGCTACACGCAGTAATCATGGCCGGTGGTTCGGGGACCCGCTTCTGGCCCTGCAGCAGGCGCTATGCGCCGAAACAGTTTCTTTCGCTGATCGGCAAGAAGCCGTTGCTCGGCGAGACGGCCGACCATCTCGGGGCCTTTCTCCCGCCGGAACGGATCTTCGTCATCACCGGCGAAAACCATGTCGCCCGCTCGCGAGAGCTTCTCCACGACTTGCCGCCGACAAACATCGTGCCGGAGCCGATGGGGCGAGACACGGCCGCGTGCCTGGGCTTGGCGGCGATAAAACTCGAACGCCTTGACCCGTCCGGCGCGACGATGATCGCGCTGCCCGCGGACCACTTCATCCGCCCGAAGCAGAAACTCCTGCAGGTCCTGCGCGTGGCCGCCGAGGTCGCGTCGCGCTCCGACAACATGGTGCTGCTCGGGATTCGGCCGCACCGTCCCGCCGTCGAGTTCGGCTACATCAAGCGAGGCAAGAAAAGCGATGAGCTGCGCGGCATTCACGTGTTCAACGTCGCGCAGTTCAAGGAGAAGCCCGCGCACGACGAGGCGAAAAAAATGCTTTCCTCCGGTGATTGGCTCTGGAACAGCGGGATCTTCGTCTGGAACGTCTCCGTGCTCATCGCCGCCATCAGCAAGCACGCGCCCGCGCTCTATGAGGCGCTTGTGCGAATCCGGGAGTCGCTCGGGACGCTCGAAGAGTGGCAGACCATAAAGACCGAGTACGCGAAGCTGCCCAGGATCTCGATCGACTACGCCGTGCTCGAAAAGGCGGATAACGTCGTCGCCGTCGAGGCGCCGTTCGAATGGAACGATGTCGGAACCTGGAACTCGCTGGCGGACTTCCTCTCGAAGAACAAGGACGGCAACATAGTGCTCGGGAAACACTGCGGGCTTGATACGTCTTCATGCATAATCTCGGGCGACGAGCACCTGATTGCGACCGTGGGGGTCTCCGACCTGGTGATAATCCACACGAAGGATGCGACGCTGGTTGCCTCGCGAAAACAGGCGGCCGACACGCGCAAACTGGTCGAGAAACTGGAGTCCGAAGGGTTCGAAGAGTTCCTGTAGCCCGAGCCGTTCGCGACAAGCGGGGGTGTGGTCGCGATGGTTCACCGCTAAAGACCGCACTGCTCGCATGCCGATGGAATCTGGAGGGGAGTGCTATGTTTGGTAACAGAATCGGATTTGCCCGCCCTTGCGGGCGCGGGAATCGTGTTGACCGCCCCTGGCGGCGGGTCGTTCGGTTTTCTTCGACGATCGCGTTTTTCGCGTGTGCGCTCTGCGCGTCCCCCGGGCCGGCAGAGGCGCAGGTGTTTCTTCACTATTCCAATACCAACGGCGATTCGAGTTTCACAATAGGATTTTCCGGGGGAAGTTGGGAATCGTACGGCTGCGGGGTTGGCGGCGGGATCGTGTACCCGCTGGGTCAGGCCTCTTTCTCTTACTATCCCTATGGGCCGACCCGGCCTGTTCCGCCGAGTTCGATGCCATACTACCTGCGCAGGGTCTACACCGGGTCCGATATCCTGCCGTTCTCCTGGGACAGGTACGGGCTGCTCGTCGACGCGCCGGTGAAGCAGTTTCCGTCGCAGCGGAAGGTCGAAGACCTTTGCTGCAAACACGAAATGGACCGCGGAAAGGGGCGTCTCTCGAAAGGAGACTGCAAAGGCGCTACAGAGTCTTTCCGCGCCGCGGTACTTTGCTCTCCCCGCGAGCCGCGACCGAAGGCGCTGCTCGGCCTGGCCTTGCTGGGCTGCGCCGAGTTCACGCTGGCCGCCAAGGCGGTCAGGCGGGCAATCGCCGATTCCACGGATCCGGCGAGTTTGATTTTCGACCGGCGCGAGCTGTTCCCGGACGATGCGGCCTGCGCGGACCTGCAGTCTTCGGCACGTAGCTGGGCGGAGGCCCACAGGGACGCATCAAGCGGCTTGCTGCTGGCGTATCTGCTGGCGGTGGGAGAGCGTACCGAGGAGGCCATCCTCGCGGCGGAATTAACCGCGAAGGACTTCCCCGCCGATCCGGAGGTCGGCAAGCTGCTTGAAACCTTGAAGACTCGAAAAACCGGCCGGTCCGAGCCTCGGCCGACTCAGCCAAAAGAGGAGTAGGCAGGAAGAACGATGATCAAGGTCCAACATATTGATCCCGACGATTTCACGATTTCGGACGGCGCCGACACGATCGTGCTGTCGCGTGTCGACTACGAGGACATGTTCTTTGCAGTCCCGCTGGATTCGCCGGCCTTGTACCTGCTCCTCAATCAAACGATCCTCCAGACCGCCAAGTCTCGCGATACGCTAAAACGCATAATAGACCGGCATGGCGGGATCGACGCAGCAATGCAGGCGCTGCAGGTGGTGGTACAGGCGCTGGATCCGAAAGCGCCAGTGACGCCGACGAAAGCAGCGGCTACCGCGCCGAGCGCCCCCCCACTCGCCGCCGCGCTACCGGTCGCGCCTGTTGCGGCGCTCGCGCCGATACGGGCCGCATCGGCAAAGGGGCAGATCCCGACCGCCGAGGTCGTCGCCCCGCCGCCCAAGCCGGCAAAAACTACAGCCGCGCCGACCCCGATCCCGCCCGAAAAGAAGAAGCCCTCCGTCATGCACGAGAAGACGGTCGTGGCCCACGTCGTCTCCATCCCGGAAAAGGCAAAGGCCGTCAAGGTCGCAAAAGGCGCCGACGGCAGCTACACCATCAACTTCGGCAGCCAGAATGTCGTGCTCTCCAACGCAAAGTTCAAGGAGCTCTACTTCGCGCTCCCGATGGATATCCCTTCCGTGTTCAAACTCTTCTTCACATCGCTGCTGCCCGATGTCAAGAGTAAATCCGCTTTTAGAAGAATGATGTCCATGGCCGGCGGGTCCAGCGTATTCCTGGGACTCGTCGTCAAGGAACTGGAAAAGATGCGGGCGCAGGATGTTTAGCCGCCGCTGTTTGCGAACGGCTGAAAGAAATGACTTTTGGGTGTCATTGCGAGCCGCAGCGAAGCAATCGCCAGGACCACTTGCGTGGGAGAGGAGAGCGTTGTCTCGCTGCGACCCGTAGTGACAGTCTGCGCGCCTCTTGTCCGGATGCGTGAGCAGACCGGGAAAAGGAGTCCTTCTTCAATGCCCCCTCAACTGTTGGTTGATATTCCGAGCATCGACCTGTCAAAGATCGCGATCCCCATCGAGCGGGTCCGGGAGGTGAACCGCCAGCGGTTCGAGATGGAGCAGCTCTCAGGCATCATCCACGTCGACTACGCGAACCAGTTCGCGATCGGGTTCAAGGACTGCCGTGATGACGAATTCTGGGTCCGGGGCCACATCCCGGGCCGGCCGCTCCTGCCGGGCGTCCTTATGATTGAGGCCGCGGCTCAGTTGTGCTCCTTCTATTTCTCCACCGCCGCAAAGGACGCCGGCGACCGGTTCATAGGGTTCGGGGGAGTCACCGACGTGAAGTTTCGCGGGACGGTGGTCCCCGGCGATCGACTGGTGATCGTCGCAAAATGTATCGAACTCAAATCGCGCCGCGCGATCTTCGCCACGCAGGGGATCGTCGGGGATCGCCTGGTTTACGAGGGGACCATCATAGGCATGCCGGTGTGATGGAACGGACCTGGTGGTTCATTACGCTTCAAATCCGGGAATCAGTGCCGCGACCGTGATGGACCGGCAGACGGCAGGCTGCGCAGAATCCAAATCGTCATAAACCACCAATGACGGAGAACCGTCGTGGTTGAACCTCCGGAACAGGAAGAGAACGACGCGCAAACCGGGTTTCCGCCCGATTCGTCGGGAGGCGGCGCAGGGGGAAACGCGTCCGGACCAGTGCCGCCCGCAGCGCCGACTTCCGATGGACAGCTCGATGAGGAGGGCGTTGCGCGAAATGCCATCCTCGGCGAGATACTGTCGTTGATGGAGAGCACTTCCTCCGCCGCGCAGGCCGGCCAGCTGGAGGACGACTTGCCTCCGGAAGGTTTCCTTATCGCCCAGGCGAGCGAGATGACGGTCACCGAACCGACGACGCCGTCTACGGGCGAGGCGGAAGCCGCGACCGACATCGACCGCGCACTCCACCAGGCCCGGCAGTTGACCGAAGAACAGGTCATCGACTTCGGCGGGCAGAAAGAACCGACCGTCGCCCCGGCCGTGACGCCGCAGCCGCAGGCTGTGGAACGACCGGTCGTGCCGTCAACGCCACTGCCGTCCGAACCCATGCTGACACAAGCGGCCGCCGCGGCAGCGACCGGTCAACCGACCACCGAACGGCCCAAGGCCGCCGTGCCCGCCCAGGCTGCGGAGGCGAAACCGGCAACCAAGATCGTGCCCGCGCCCAGCCAGCCCACGCCTTCCCAGCCCGCGGAGGCAAAGTCCGCAACCGAAGTCGTGCGCGCGCCGGAGAAACCGACCCCGGCGCAGTTGGCGACCCAGACGACCCGGATAGACAGACCGGCCAGGATCGTCCGCAGCGCCAAGATGCTGGGCAGGACGCTGAACGCGATACTCCATATCATCCTGCTCCCGTTCAGAATCCCCGCAAGGCTGTTCATCCTGCTGGCCATAGAAAGGCGAATCGTCACCCAGTTTGTTCTCCGCTACAGTCGCCAGCTCCTGGTTCTGCTTTCCTTCCTTGTCGGAATGGCGTGGCTTCTCGTGGGGTTGACGAACCTCTCTCTGCTCGCGATAATCCTTGCGATAGCGCTGCTGTTCCCGGCCTTTTTTTTCGCGATCGGTGTGCTGAAGTGATTTCGGGCTGGCGCTCCATCCGTGGCCGCGCCTGTCGGGCCATGGAAAGCCGCGGAAGAAACAACCTCCGGGATGCTGACGACCGTTTCATGCTTTTCTCCGCGCCTCAGTGACTCTGTGGCCTTTCCGATTCCCGCTGCTCTGCGCCTGTTCTGATGTGCCGTATGCCGCCCGCCGCGTTTTCAAATTTCGGCGACTGCCTGAGCTACCTCGCGCGCTTCACGGACTACGAGCGGATGGCTCGCGTGCAGTACGGACAGACGACGTACAATCTCGATCGGATGCGCAGGCTACTTGATGCGGTAGGCGCGCCGCACCTCGCCGTGCCGACGGTGCACATAACCGGCACGAAGGGAAAGGGCTCTACCGCGAGAATGCTCCACCACCTTTTGCGCGCCCACGGGCTGATGTCGGGCGTGTACACGAGCCCTCACCTTGTGAGCCTCCTCGAGCGTATCCACGTCGGCGATTCGGACGTCCCGGAGGCGGAATTCGTCGATGCGATGAATGTGCTTCGCCCCTATCTCGTCGAGATGTACGAAGAGGCGGAGCTCACGCGCCCCACCTTCTTCGAGATCGTCACCGCCGTGGCGTTTCTCATCTTCCGCGCGCGGAAGGCGCAGTGCGCGATCATCGAGGTCGGCGTGGGCGGCCGGTTGGACGCGACGAACGTGGTCGCGCCGCTCGCCTGCGCCGTGACGCTCGTGCACTACGACCACATGGACAAGCTCGGGGATACGATCGAGAAGATCGCCTTCGAGAAAGCCGGCATCATCAAGCCCGGAGTGCCCGTCGTGACGGCGGAGCAGGACGCGGAGGCCTATCAGGTCATCGAGCGCACGGCCCGCGAGAAGGGCGCCCCGCTCCGCGCGATTGGCCGCGATTTCTCCGTGGAGGAGTCCGGGGTTGAGGAGTTCTCTGTCAAAACCTGGCGTTCCCGGTACGACCGGCTTCGCCTGCCGGTCATCGGGACTCACCAGAGGCGTAACGCCGCCGTCGCGCTTGCTCTGCTCGACTGCCTGGCGGAGAAATCGGTTCTCGCGCCTTCACCGGAACTTGTGCGGATGGGGTTTGCCTCCGTGGAGCTTCAGGGACGGCTTGAGTGTTTTTCGGTCTCGAACGAGACGCCGCTCGTCATCATCGACGGCGCACATAACGAGATCGCGATGGAGACTCTTGCGCACGCGCTACGGGGGATCTTCGAGAACGGGCTCCCCGAGTCGTGCAGGATCATACGAGCCGCGGCGCATGCGACTGCTCGGCGGGAGCCGCGCCCTCCCGCTGATGCGCGCGGAAAGACTGGCGCGCCACGCAGTCGGAAGTTCGCGAAGGACCATACGGTCTTCGTCGTGGGCATGTCGGTCGACAAGGAGATGGGCAAGGCGCTGGGCCACATTATCAACCTGGCCGGCGCAATCGTCCTGACCGCGGCCTCGAACCCGCGCGCTGCGGCGCCGGAGCGGTTGCTCGAGACCTGCCGCGGACTCGGGTTCGCGGGCAAGCTGCTCTGTGTTCCTCGCGTGGCGGACGCGCTCGAAACGGCCCGCGACCTCGCCGGCGTCGCCGGGCCTAGCGGCCTCGTCGTCGTCACCGGCTCGTTCTACGTCGCCGGCGAAGCGAGGGCGGTTCTGGCCGCGCGCGGGTAGAACGCTCTTCGGAATCTTCCGATTCCCGGTCGACTCCGAATGTGGATGGCCGCAAGCGGGCACAAAAGACGCGAAACAAAACTACACGCTGAAATCCGTAGCAAGGGGCCTTGGTGTCCGTGTCTAACCTGGCGAAGAAACTGGTTTCCTTTCTCTCCGCCCAAGGCGGGAGCGCGACCGCCCGGGAGCTGATGCAGGCCATCAATATAACCGGCGCATCGGACTTGACCGCCCGCATGTTCCTGCGCACGGCGCTCGCGCAGTGTGGTGAATGCGAGGAAGCGCCTGAGGGCATATGGCGGTTGAAGGACCGCGGGGAACCTTCGGCTCGGCAGGGGTCGACGGCCGGCGCATCGCCCGGCGTGCGCGAACCGCGCGCGGTATGCCAAGCGGGGCAGCGCGGTGTGCCGGAGACGACGGCACTCCGCTGCGGCTTCGCGCCTTACTACGAACGGCCCGAACCACCGCGCCCCGATGGGCCGTTAACCGAGACAAGATTCGCGGTTGTCTTTGCCGTCGGCGAACGGAGTCGCCGTCCGCGCGCGGTGGCCGCGTCTGTGGTGTTGATCGAGGGCTTGCATCGCCGCAAGACCGCGACGATCGTCCTCGGCCGGATGCGGCGGGGCATCTTCTTGCCAGGCGAGGCCGCAGTCTCGGCGCTCGAGACCCTTCTTCCGGCAGATGTCCCGCTTGTCGTCTTCACGGACGCCGCGGGTCTCGCGCCGCTGCGCCGCACGTTCGCCGCCGTGGGGCGCGATTTCGGCCCGCGCCCGATCGTTTGCATGGCATATCTGGCCGATCGCCTTGGCGCGCGAATCACGAGGTCTTCCGAGGAAGACGAACCCGGCCCCGTATCTGCCGCAGCGGCATTCTGCGAGGGTGTCGCGAACCGGCTTGCCGACGAGTTCATCGGGATGCTGGAGACGCTGATCGCCAAAGGAACGACCACGCAGGGCGAGCTCTTTCTCTTATCCACCCCGCCGGGCGATGCGGTCTCTTTCGAGGGACGGGCCTTTGACGAGTCGTTTCTGAAGCAGATTCCGCGCGAGCCTGGGACCTACTGGTTCAAAAATCGAAGGGGCGCCGTGCTGTACGTTGGGAAGGCGAAGAACCTCAATGACCGCGTCTCGAGCTACTTCGCCGAAGGCGGCGAGAAGGACGCAAAGCTGTCCAGAATACTAGCGGGGGCCCACGACTTCGGCTATCGCGTGCTGGGTTCGGAGCTGGAGGCGCTGCTCGAAGAGGCGCGGCTCATCCGGAGACACAGGCCGCCGATAAATGTCCAGATGGAGGTCCACGAGCGGACCATGCCGGGCGCCGCCCATTCACGAAAGCGGAGCGTTGTGCTCTTCATGGCGACACCCGATCCGGATTCTCTCCAGGTCTTTCTGATCTCACCGACCCGCTACGCGCTCGCGCGAGTTAGGCGCGGGGCTCGCAACCCGACGCGGCTCCTGGGGCGGGTGCGCCGCTTTTTCTTCCAAGCCGAGGGCGCGGCCCACGCGCGGATCGGACAGGGCACGCGGATGGGGGCGCGCGGTCCCGCCAGACTGCGCGCGGGCAAGCGCGCCGTGGGCTCGTCAAACAGACGGCGCGTCCCGGACGTTGAGCTTGACGTCATCTACAGTTGGCTCCGGCACAACCGGGACACGGCATCGTTCATCGATGTGGGCAAGACTGCGGGGTACGCGGACTGCGCCCGGCTCATGAAGGCCTATCTCGCAAGCCCGGAGACGGGACACGCGAAGGTGGAACGGCGCTAGCCGTACTCTACGCCAGAAACGTCAAATAAGATTTCACATTTGTTGGCTATCCCGAGCGCGTACGTCAGCTGTCGAGATGAACCACGGATGAACAGAATTCAAGATCTTTGCGCTCGGCGCCAAGCAGCAGGAGCTGCCTCCTACAGGTGCGGCGCCACAAATCCATTCTGAATTCATTGACAACCCCTCGATTTTCGGATAGACTGCAAAGGTGGCGGCCGATTTCCGCCGTGCCATCGTACCGTGCCCGCGCACGCGGGCGACGCGCAGCGATTCTCGATCCCGCCCGGTTCGGGCCTTGCCGGGGCGGAGTTGGGTCAACCCGGACTTGCGACTTGGAGGCTTGCCATGAAACAATTCTTCGCCGGCAACGAAGCGGCGGCCGAGGGCGCCGTACGGGCGGGATGCAAGGTCTACTTCGGCTACCCCATCACGCCGCAGAATGAGATCCCCCAGTACATGTCGTGGCGACTTCCGCAGGCCGGCGGACTCTTTCTCCAGGCCGAGAGCGAGCTTGCGGCCATCAACATGGTCCACGGCGCGTCGTCGGTCGGCGTGCGCGTCATGACGTCCTCATCGAGCCCCGGTATAAGCCTGAAACAGGAGGGGATCTCCTACATGTGCGGCTGCGAACTCCCCGCGGTGATCATCAACGTCCAGCGGGGCGGGCCCGGCCTCGGCAATATCGCGCCCTCGCAGTCCGACTACTTCCAGGCCACCAAGGGTGGCGGCCATGGCGATTACCACATGATCGTGCTCGCGCCGCACACGGTCCAGGAGTTCGCCGATCTCACGGGCACGGCGTTCAACCTCGCCGACGAGTACCGCGCGCCGGTCCTCGTCCTTGCCGACGGGTTCCTCGGCCAGATGATGGAGCCCGTCGAGTTCGTCGACCGTCCGCCGAAGATCTACGACAAGAGTTCCTGGATGCTCTCCGGCGCGAAGGGGCGAGACCCGAGGATCATCAGATCCCTCTTCCTTGTCGAAGGCGTCCTCGAAAAACACAACATCGCCTTGCAAAAGAAGTACGACGTCATCCGCTCGAAGGAGATCCGGTTCGAGGTCGACCAGGTGGCCGACGCAGACTGGGTCTTCATCGCCTACGGCACCTGCGCGCGCATCTGCCGCGAGACGATGGGCACGCTGCGCGAGAAGGGCATCAAGGCCGGCCTTTTCCGTCCAATCTCGCTCTGGCCGTTCCCCTATGAGCAGATAAAAAAAACGTGCATCCACGCGAAGGGGATCCTCGTGGTCGAGATGAACAGCGGCCAGATGCTGGAGGACGTGCGGCTCGCCGCGGAACGGATCATCCCGATCTACTTCTACGGCCGGTTGGGCGGCGGAGTGCCGGGCATAGCCGCGCTCTCGCGGCGGATCGAGGAACTCGAGGCCGCAAGCAAGTCCGGCGAACAACCGCCGCAGGAGAAGACCTTCTGGCTGGCGACGAGCGACGTGTAGGCGAGGGAGCGATCTCGGAAATACGGAGGTGGTGCGGCCGGGAGCAAGGATCGCCTTCTATAGCTGCGCTTGCCCCTGTTTTATCGGACCTCGAGCACCGTATCTCCGATATTTCCCCATCTCCTCTCTTACACCATCGAAAGCCGCCGGAACGCCCGAAGCGTGGCTGAGCACCGACTCTCTCGGAGAACCTTCGCCGTGCGAATTAGATCCTTCAAGATCGTCGCAGTCGTCGGGCTTGCGGGCGCGGGCAAGTCGGTGGTCACTGACGCATTCATCCGCAAAGGCTGGGCCAAGGTCAGGTTCGGCGACGTTACCGACGCCGAACTGCGCCAGCGCAATCTGCCGGTCAACGAAAAGAACGAGCGATCCGTGCGCGAAGAGCTCCGCCGCCGACACGGCATGGCCGCGTACGCGATCCTCAACCGGCCGAGGATAGATCGGCTCCTCAAGTCGGGCAATGTCGTCGTGGACGGCCTGTACAGTTGGGAAGAGTACAAGCTCCTGAAACGCGCCTATGGCGACCGGCTTCTCATCGCGGCGGTCTACGCGCCGCCCGCGCTCAGGTACTCGCGCCTTGCGCAGCGCAAGGTCCGGCCGCTGTCGCTGGAAGAGGCCGCAGGCCGCGATTTCGCCGAGATCGAACGGATAAACAAGGGCGGCCCGATCGCCATGGCCGACATTACGTTGCTGAATGTGAAGGGCAAGCGCGTTTTGGCCGGTGCGGTGCGCTCGATTCTGCGGCTTCTTGCCCTCGAGCGGTAGAACGCCCAGGAGCACGGGACGGTTGTCGAAGCGTTTTTTTTCGAGCACGTTGAAATGCGGCATGGTCACTCGACCCGCCCCTCGTGGGACGAATACTTCATGGCGATGGCGCGCCTGACCGCGCGGCGCTCGACGTGCGTCCGCCGGGCGGTCGGCGCCGTGCTGGTGAAAGACCACCACCTGCTCGCCTCGGGGTACAACGGCGCCCCCAAGGGGCTGAAACACTGTTCCGAGCTGGGCGAATGCCTGCGTGAACGCCTCCGTGTGCCGTCCGGCGAGCGACACGAGATCTGCCGCGGCGTACACGCAGAACAGAACGCCATCGTCCAGGCCGCGGTTTTCGGCGGGCCCATCGCAGGCGCCTGTCTGTACACGACGACCTTCCCGTGCGTCATCTGCGCAAAGCTCCTGCTCAACGCGGGGATCCGGCGGATCGTGTTCGAGACCGACTACGAGGACCCGCTGGCCAAAAAGATCCTGCGGGAAGGGAAAGTGAAGCTCGTGCCGCTGCGGCGGCCCGCACGCGGGCGGTAGAGGATTCTCGGGATTATTCGTCATTTCTCATTGATCATTGGTCATTTGTCGTTTTTCGGAGACGCCAGCCGTACTCTACGCCGAAAT
>JAVHLO010000075.1 GCA_031082105.1 Planctomycetota bacterium | reverse complement strand
CTGTTCCTTCACCTTCATCTCTGCCACCAAGACGTCTGGACGGCCACGGACATCGGGTTACATTGCCTGTCTTGGCGGCTTAGCGGTCTTGGCATCCTTGGCGCTTGTTTCGCAATCATGCGCCTTGAGGGTCTAAAACCGCTTCCTTCTGTGCCTTTTGTGCCTTTTGCGGCTATTCGGCGTCGCTCGCGTTCCGGGGTGCCCCAGCAAAATTCCTTGAGACCGCTGTAGCTACGAAAGTACAGGGAGGGAAACTCGGGACGACCTGAGTTCCTACCGTCTCGGCGGACTTGCCACGCCGGCGCTATTTGAGTTCGGACGAGCCCTTGATGAAGGCCTCGACCTCCGCGACAATCCTGCCCCAGGGGCCGAAGTAGAGGAATAGAAGCGGGATCAATCCCAACTGCAGCACTCGTACGAGGGCCGACGGCGACATGGCGTTGAATCGAAGAATGGTCTGGCCGGAGGACTGGAGTATCTTGATGGCCACACCGGTCCAGCCGCTCTTCTTGACGATGATGTCGGCGCCGATCAGCTTCGTCTTGTACACCTCGTACTTGCCGCCAAACTGCTTCTTGAAAATCTCGAGCAACTTGTCCGCCGTCATGTCCGGCTTGTTTCCGATCGAGAGTTTGGGCATTTCAATGCTCCTCTAAAACACAACTGCAAAAGACAACGGGAACAGGGACTCCAAGAGACTCCGACGAGAGAACAGCGCGAAAACAGAAGGGCAAGACCGGATTCCGACAGTCTTGATGGCGTCGGTGACCCACTGGATTCCCGCTTTCGCGGGAATGACACTTGGAAACCCGGTCTACTCCTCTTCCTCCCGCCCCTCGCCGCCCTCGAGCAGCCGCTTGAGCATCTCCTGCGGATCGACCTCGCTCTTCTCCAGCTTCATATCGACGAACCGTGTGCGGTCGAGATGGCGCACGGTGAACTGCGCGGTCTTCTTTCCGGCGGCGACGAGTTCGCCGATAACGCGCTCGAAGGTCTGCGGGTCGACTACGGCGGCGTCTCCGATCCGCGTGATGAACTCGCGCGGCATGATCCCCGCCACGGCCGCGGAGCTGCCCGGCTCAACCTTGTAGACGACAACGCCCTTGAAATCCTTCGGAAGCCGCAGCACATGCCGCACCTCGTAGGTGATGTCCTTTACCGTGAGCCCGGTGAGCTCGTTCTTCGTCTTCGGGCCGCTGTTGAAATCGTCCGGGGCGGCCTCCAGCTTCAGCGAGACTGTCTTTTTTTTGCCCTTGTGCGCATAGGTCAGGTCGATCTCGGTCCCCGCCCGCATCTTCGTCAGGATCGCCGTCAGGTAGTTCATGCGGGCCGAGCCGCCGGGCGAATACTCGGAGTAGTCGTAGCGGTATCTGCCCCAGCCGCCCGAATCCATGTCAATGGCAAGGTCGACCTCGTTCGCCTTGCCCTTTTCCTTTATCTTCAGCAGGATGTCTCCCGGCTGGAGCCCGAGCTTCTCGGCGGTCATGCCCGGGTACACGACCGTCACGAGCAGGCCGAGCCTTCCGTTCTGTGTTTCCTTCTCGATGCCGAGCGCCTTTGCGAGCTCGAACCCGATCCCCTGGAACTCGACGCCGATGCAGACGACCTTCTTGGACTCCTGGATCGACATCACCTCGGCCCGCAGGTCGAGGAACTTCTCGGGCGTCTCGAACTGGTCGCGCAGTGATTTGAACGAGAACGGGAGCGCGTCGTCGGGGTCGCCGTAGTTTTCGTAGTCCGGCGAGTACGGAGACGAAGTGGGATTTGCGGCGAGCTCGTGGAGTTTTTCGTTCGCGCAGAAACCGATAACGGCGCCGTCGGCTGCGACCATGAACGTCCCCGGCCTCACCGGGATGACGGTGTTGCGCGAGACGCGGTTCTTGTAGACCCGGCCGACGCCCGAGAACCGGTTCGTGCCCCAGCGTTCGTCGAGCTTCTCGAACCGTTCGCGCGGCCGCAGGGTGAAGAATAGGTCGAGCTCGGGCAGTTCGTTGAAATCGCGGTCAAAGAGCCCGGGGCAGGGCGAGACCTCGGCGTCCGAGACGACGACCCTGAACCCGCCGAACTCCTTGAAGAGCCCGGCGAAGGCGCCCTGGGCCTTTTTCCCTTCGGCCAGGTGAACGGAGATTTCCGAGATGCGTCGGATCGTATCCAGCGGCAGGTCCTGTGGGACGAAGATCTCGTTCGGCTTGACGGCAATGCCGTACAGTTCCATGAATTTGTCGGCGCTCTCCTGGTCGAAATCGCCGTCGTTGGGCGGACGCCACCTGTAATGGCCCGGCTCGTCAAGCTGGCGGAAGTCGAGCCTGACCTTGTAGAGGTGGGGGAGGACCATCTTGCCGATCTTCTCCTCGGCGGCTGCGATCGACTCGAGCGCGAGCGCGTCCTCGGCGCGCGGAGCGCGCGCAAGGTAGTTTGCGGCGCCCGTTTTCTTGTTCACCCGCAGAGGCTGGCCTGCGAAGGCGATCGCGGCCGCGTTGGCGTCGTCGTCGAAAAAGAGCACGATGTCCGATATGGGGCCCTCGCCCGCGTACTGGGAATAGGAAGCGGGCGACTCGATCCCGCACGCGAGGTACTCGTATTCCTCCGATTGCGGGCCGCGTACCTCTGCCGGCGTCACCTCGTGGGTGACGATATGCAGCCGCTCCCGCATGAAGACCGCGCCGGCCGCGAAGAGTGGCTCGTTCGCCCCGAGCGCCACGCCGGGCAGCTCCGCCAGCGGCGACTCCCCGTCGAACCCGGCCAACTTGAGCAGCAGCGCGTGGTGGCCGCGCAGGATGCCGGCCGGGGTCGCGCTGTATCTCTTGCCGTCATGACTCACCGCCGTCATCTCGCGCACATGGTCCAGGTTCAGGTTCGGATCCTGAAGGAGAAGCGCGCCCTTGTTGTCCACCAGCACGGCCGGGAGCACCAGCGCCTTCTGTTCGTTGGCGAGCGTCATGTAGTAGGAGCTCTGGTACCTGGAAAACGAATAGTAATCGTTCACCGATACGCCGCTTGCGGGGTCGTAGGGCAGGAACGTGACGTGCACCTCGAAGAAGGCCCGCGCGGCCTGATCCAGCACGCGGTCCTCAGCGGAATCGAACGCCGCCGGCTCGCCGCTCTCCTGGCCAAACAGCGGGCCGGGGACTTGTGCGGCGCCAACCGCCAATACCGCCAACAGCGATAGCATGAGCAACTTGAGGCATGGCGCAGTTCTACCCCGGCCATGCCGGGGGTCAGCCGCGAGTTTCGAGACAAGCGCGGGCGAACCGCTGCGGGTACCCACCGCAGTGGGTGCGGCAGCGTAGAATTGAACCGGGCCCAACTTGAGTTTCTTCATGGCTACTCCTCCTCCTCGTATACGCTCTTTCTCTTTTCGAAATCCAGGACAAGGAACTGCGGCTTGCCGCCCCTCAACAGCTCGAACAGCACCTTGCGCTTGCCGGTCTCGAGCTTGTCCAGGTTAGCATAGACCTCCTTTGCGTCGGCGATGCCGGTGATCTCCTTGTCGCCGATCTTCACCACGATGTCTCCCTCGCCGAAGCCGCCCATCATCGCGTTGCCGGGATACTTTATCCCCTGGATGAAGATGCCCTTCTTCCGGAAGTAGTAGAGCTCCTCGTCCCTGAACTTGTTGATCTCCTTCACCGTCATCATCCATTCCTCGCAGTCGAAGTCTTCGCCTTCCACGCGGCCTTTCAGGCAAGGTTTTATTTTCAGGACCATCTCCTCGTTCCCCCGGCGAATGAGGAGTTCGGCGTCGACGTCCTTGGGCAGGCCTGCGAAGACGCGCCGAACGTCCGGCATGTCCTCGACGAAAGTGCCGACGACCTCTTTGCCGTTACACGCGAGAACGAGGTCGCCGGCCCGGATGCCTGCGGCCTCCGCGGGCGAACCCTCGTCGATGCTCGCGATCATTGCGCCCTTGTCGGCGTCGACGTACGTGCTTCGGATGAAATCCTTGAGCGCCTGGAAATGGAGCCCGGTCCACACCCGTTCCACCTTGCCGTTCTTCATGAGTTGTTCGATCACTTCCTTGACGATATCGGAAGGTATGGCGAACCCGATATTCTCGGCCCAGAACGAGCCGAGCGTGTTTATCCCGACGATTTCGCCGCGCACGTTCACGAGCGGCCCGCCGCTGTTGCCCGGGTTGATCGCAGCATCGGTCTGCAGCCAGACGTTGTACTTCGACCACTCCTCGAGGTACTGTTTCGTGTTGCTGATGATCCCGAACGAGATCGAGCGGGTAAGCCCGAGCGGGCAGCCCATGGTCATGACGAAATCGCCTTCCTGGAGTGACCGGGAATCGCCGAAGACCGCGAACTGGAGCGGCGGCGAATCAGGCGGGAGTTCGAGCTTGAGCAGGGCGAGGTCGCAGTCCTGGTCCAGGCCTACGATCCGGGCCTTCACTTCGCGCTGGTCGGCGAGGACGCACTTGATCTGCGTGCTCTTCTCGGCGACATGGTGGTTCGTGACGACGTAGCCGTCCGGCGAGATGATCGCGCCGCTGCCGATGACCTGCTGTTTGAGCTTCTTTCCGGCCTCATACGTTTCCTGGATGGGCATGATGTACACGATCACCGGGAAGACCTTCGCCTTGGCGTCCTGGATGACCCGGATGAAGTCCATTGGCGCCGGGGTCTGCGGATCGGGTCCACGCCCGGTCGACGAGCAGCCTGCAAAGGCAAGGATCGCCGAAACGAAAAACGCTGATGTCTTGATGAGTCTCATGA
Source organism: Planctomycetota bacterium (assembly GCA_031082105.1). Classification (GTDB taxonomy): domain Bacteria; phylum Planctomycetota; class MHYJ01; order JACQXL01; family JAVHLO01; genus JAVHLO01. The sequence goes on along the minus strand of JAVHLO010000075.1, from coordinate 6,680 downwards.
GGCCTCTCCACAAAAAGGTCTTTCAGGGGAATCAGTATAGCAGGACACGCAAGGCGGCGCAAGAAAAAGACGCGGGCGTTGGGCGAATCGAAGGTCCTGAGTGTGCTTGTCAAGCTATGCCGACATGACCCCACTGGCCCCCCCCGACTCGCTCAGTCCCCGCTCTTCCGCTCAAGGTGTCGGTTGTCCGCTGATGGCAATTTCCGGCCCTTTCTGCTAGAATAGCGTCGGCTGACTGTCTCTGACCAGGATTGAATCCGTCTGCGATGAAAAGATACATCCCCGACTTCATTGAGAGCAACTACGCGGCCCGGCGGTTCCTGGGCCGGTTCGTCGGGTCCGCCCTGTGCGCGGACATATCCGGCTTCACAGCCCTGATGGAAACCGCATTCGCGGCCGGCGAACGCGGCGCGGAAATGATGAGCCGCCAGATAGCGCGCATCTTCACTCCCCCCGTCAGGTTCGTTCTCGACCGGGGCGGCACGATCACCGGATTCGCCGGCGATTCGTTCTCCGCCGTTTTTCCGGCGGATGACGGGGGCCGTGCCCGGTCTGCCGCGGAAGACATAGCGCGTTTCTTCGCCGAAAGCGGAGGCGAAGCCACGCCTGACGGCGTTTTCGACTTCGCCGTGAAATGCGGGGTCGACGCAGGCGAAATCCACTGGGGGATCACCGAGGACGCCATCGGCCGATGCTGTTTTTATTTTCGCGGCCTGCCGATAGACGGCGCGGCCGCCCTCCAACAGAGCTCCTCCGCAGGCGAAATCGCCGTTTCGAACGCGATCAAGAAAGCGGCAAGCGGGCCGGAATCAACAGCGCGCCGACTCCCCGACCCGCCGACCCGGGAACCCAACGATCCAAAGACCCTGTCCGCTTTCATCCAGGATGAGATCCTTCAACTCGGCGACAAGCCCGAGATCAGGCCGATCGCCTCGGTGTTCGTCGGGCTCGGACGGCGCGACGATTTCGAGCCGCTCCGGGATCATGAGGAGATCGGCGCGGTTCTCAGTTGTGTCCGCGATTGTCTTATCGCGGGCGGCGGGACCTTCAACAAGGTCGACTTCGGCGACAAGGGAATGACGGCGGTCTGTTTCTTTGGCGCCCCCAGGGCCAGCGAGAAGCCGGTCGTGGCCGCACTGAACTTCGTGGACCAGCTACGGACACGCTTGAGAACCATGCCGGGCGTTGCGGTTCGTGTCGGCGTGGACTCGGGGATTGCCTACGCCGGGCATACCGGCAGCGAGCTCCGTAACGAATGGACGTGTCTCGGCGACTGCGTCAACATGTCGGCGCGACTCATGGTCGAGGCGCCGTGGGGCGCAACGCTCGGTTCCGCGCGCGTTCAGGAGGCCGCATCGCAGTTGTTCGAATTCAAGCCTCTCGGCGCGCGTACGTTCAAGGGCAAATCGAGACCGGAACCCGTTTTTCAATGCGAACGGGCTTCTCCACGCACCGCCGCGTGGGTCTACGAGAGCGCGATGGTCGGCCGACAGGCCGAACTTCAGCGTCTGCACGAAATGTTCGAGCGGACGGTCAAGGGCGAGTTCGCCGGCGTAGCCTGCATCTATGGCGAGGCCGGAATGGGAAAGACCCGGCTCGTCCAGGCCTTCCGCAAGAACCTCGAGAGGTCGGGCGGGTTCTTCCACTGGGTGCACCTGCCCTGCTTCGAACATGACAGCGGGCTCAAGCCCATAGCCGTCTGGCTTGAGCGGTTCTTCGACGTGAACGCCTTCTCTTCCCGGGAAGAGAAAAGGGCAAGAATCCAGGACAGGATGGATGCCATCATGCGTCGCAGTTCCACGCCGGATGACACCAGGCGGGAACTCAAGCGGACACTCTCGTTCCTCGCCTCTCTTGTCGACTGCCGCTGGGAGGGCTCGCCCTTCTCGCAAGTGAGCGATCCCAGGCTCCGCTACGAGAATCAGCTCTACGCCGTGAAGGAACTCGTCAAGGCGCTCGCGTTCGAGGCGCCGCTCGTCCTCGAGGTCGAAGACGCCCATTGGATGGAACCGTCGACCACGGAATGGCTGAAGACGATGACGCGCAACGTGGCTCGCGTGCCTTTCATCGCCGTATTGACTTCGCGCTATCTCCAGCAATCGTCCGGCGGCGCAGGGCCGGAGGCCGCTGCAATGATGAAGCCGGGCGCGCCGGTGGAGAAGGGAGTGCCGTTTCATGAGATCGAACTGCGCGCGCTCGATAACGATCTGGTCGCCGCGATATTCGAGCAGCGGATAAGAAGAAAGCCCTGCCCGGCGCTGATCGAATTCCTGGCCCTGAAGACCGAGGGGAATCCGTTCTTCGTCGACCAGATGGCGGCCCACTTGAAGGACGCCGCGCTTCTGGTCGAGACCCCGGACGGCATGGCGCTCGAAGGGGACATGGGCCGTTTGCCTGCGACGCTTGACAGCCTGCTGCTCGCCCGCTTCGACCAGATGGAGGCCTACCTGAGAGACGGGTTGAAACACGCCGCAACGCTCGGCGTGCGGTTTCTGAGACAGGTCCTGGAAGAACTTCTCCGGCGCAGCGAACACTTTTCGGGCAGGCCCGAAGGGGTCATTCCGCCCGCCCAGAGAAAGGGGTTCGTCGTCCCGGAAAGCCTGCGCACGACCGTGGGAGGCGAGGCGGCCTACCTCTTTCGCCACGCGCTGATGCAGAAGGCCGCTTATCATCTCCAGCCGCCGTCTTTGCGCGCCTGCGTCCATCGATTGGCCGGAGAGGTCATCGAGAACCTCTTCGCCGGCCGGAGCGAGTTCTTCCGTGAGATAGCCGACCACTATGGCGCAGGAGAGATGCCGGCTAAGGAGGTCGAGTATCTTGAGAAAGCCGCGGCGTATGCGGACGAAACCTACAAGAATTCGGAAGCGATTGCGCTCTTTTTGCGACTGTTCTTGCGACTCACCGACGACCCGAGCACCGACGCGCAGGCAAGAACAGCCAAAGGACGAATCAGCCTTGCGCGGGTCTACCAGCGTGTCGGCAAGCCCATGGAAGCGGCCGGTCAATGCGAACAGGCCGTGTTGCTTGCGGAGAGGCTTGGTGATGCCCATCTCGTGGTCGACGCCGGGAGTTTTCTGGCGACCGTATACAGGCATCTCGGCCGGGTGGATGACGCCTTGAAAACGGCGATCTCCGCAGTGAAACAGGCGCGGGCAGCCGGTTACGCGCAGGGCGAGGGCTTTGCGCTCGGCAATACCGGCACTGTCTATTGGGCGCTGGGCGACTACACGTGCGCCATGACATGTTTCCAGGACCAGCTCAATCTCTCCGATCGGACCGGCGACAGGCCGAATCGCGCCTCGGCCCTGGGCAACATCGGCCTCATCCACGCGGAGCAGGGCAACTACGCCAGGGCGATAGAATACTACCGGGAATCAATGCGGCTTGCAGAGGAGCTCGGACTCGAAGGCAACAAGCTCCGCGCTATCGGCAACATCGGGGTGGCGTATACGATGCTGAACGATTATCAGAAGGCAATGGAATGCTACCAGCAGCAGCTCCAGATTGCGGAGAGATTCGGGGACAGGACAGCCAGGGCGCTGGCGATCGGCAATATGGGAACGGTCTACAAAGGACAGGGGGATTCTCAGCGCGCAAGGGAGTGTTTCAAGCAGCAGCTCGATGAGGCCGAGGAGATCGGCGACAAGAGCCGAAAGGCCCTTGCGATCGGCAACACAGGCGACACGTACTTCCAGGAGGGCGACTACGCCAAAGCGAAAGACTTCTACGAAAAGGCCCTGCAGATCGGTCGCGAAATCGGGGGCAAACGGTACGAGGCCTACGGCATTGGCGGCATCGGAACCGCGCTCCTCAGGATGGGCGCCTGCGACGAGGCGATAGAGAAGATAGAAACTGCGCTCGGTCTGTGGCGCGGGATGAACTGCAGGCAGCAACTGACCGACCTGCTCGTCTATCTTGCGGAAGCGCACCTGGGCGGGATCGCGGGCGTCGAATCGGCGCAAGGTGAGACGCAACCGCCCGGCCGGGCCGGGCTTTCCGCAATGTCGAGAGCGCAGCGCCTGGAAGAAGCCCGTAAGGCGCTGCGCGAGGCGAGGGCGCTTGCGCAGGAATTCGGTCAACGGAAGGAGCTGAGCGAAGTGGAGAGAGTGGAGGGGCTGCTGGCAATGCGGATCGAGAAGACCCACGACCGCCTCGCGTCATCGCAGGAAGCATGAGCCCCGAACCCGGGAAGCCAAAGGGCCGTTAAGTGTATAGTGGATTCTGCTGAAAAACCCCGGTTCTGTCATTCTGAACTCGGTTCAGCATCTCCTTGTCCAAGGGTAGAGGAGATGCCGAACCAAGTTCGGCATGACAGGCAAGGGGGTTTTTCAGCAGAATCTATAGCGTCGATCTGACCCCAATCGGCTCGCAAGCGGGGAAAGCGGGCAGGCCGCTGGCGGGCCATGTGGCGCGTGAGATGTTTGGCCTGCCGGTGGCTGAGATTGCGTAGCGGGCGGGCAAGGTATCGTCCCGCTTCGGCGGGGTGACAAACACGGTGACGCGAGCGAGCGCGGCGTCAGAGAAGGACGCCACGTTGGCAAGGCGTCTCGAAAGGATCCGCGACCGCCTCAGCGCATCGCTGGAGGCGTGAATCCCGGCGATCAAGGGACAGTTAAGTGTATAGTGTCGACCTGACCCTGGAGCTTGGAAATCCCGTGCACCAGAACTGTCTCCCCTTGTCGCAGACGAGGTACTTGGGCTTGACCTTGCCGAAGATTCTTCCGAGAAACGCCCTGATCTGCACGGAGACCGGCGGCTTCTTGAAGACCTCCACGCCTGCACACCGCCGCGAGAAATGATCAAGCACAGCGACAACCCACCAGCAGAACGGCCAAACCTGCGGCAGCGCAAAGGGCAACCAGCTCACCCACATGCCCAGCGATGTCGGGACAACAGTCATGTCCACGTGGTGGAGACGATCGGGACACTTGGCCGTCAGTTGGCGATTCGATTCGTCCTTGCAGCCAGCGGGCTTGTCTGGCTTCGTCGGCTCTTGGCGCAGCATCCGCCTGACGGAAGAGGCCGCAAGGTGGAGTCCAGCCCGGCCCAGAAACTGCGCAATCTTCGCCTTGCCCAAGGCGGGGCACAAGACTTTGAGACGTCGCACGAGGTGGCCGACAAAATCCGGGAACTTGTTGACCGGCGTCTGTATCTGTACGAGTGAGTCGGGACCGCCTCCGTTGACGACCTGGAGCCACGACGTGACGGTGGCGGGTTCGATAAAGAACCGGTCTGCGGCCTGTGTCAGGGACCACCCTCTGGCGGACTTGAGTTCAAGGATGGCCATGCGTTCGGTTCCCGAGTAGTGCGGTCGGCGGCGCGGGTCTATCCGGGCTACGCGGGAATCCTTGATGCGTATCTCTTCGCGGAGAAGCGCGATCTCTTCTGTCAATCTGCCGAGTTGGGCTGTGAGCGGATCTGGGGTGCGGGGCTTGCGCCTGGCGGAGCGGCGCTTGGCACCGCTCCGAGCTGCGTCGGCGACCCAGCCGCGCACAGAGAGGAGAGAATAGCGGGCGAGGGAAATGACGTGGAGCATGGCCGCCTTGACGCGCCGCGGCCAGCCTTTGGGCAAAGAGATGCGGGGAAGAGCGCGAGTCGTAGACATTCTTGCCTCCGAGAATCATGTGTGGCGCCTGTGTGAATGATAGTACGTCACACCGATTCTTCAGACGAGCAGGACCGTCACAACGCACTCGGCGATTTCGCACGGTCGGGGGAAGGCTGCGCCACAGACGCGATGCCGTTCCGCACAGTGCGCGTGGAGTCGCGGCGGTCTTTGAGGTTGGCTCGCCTGCGGCACAGAAGAGACCCGGTTCCACTAGCCCGACTTATTCATGAAATTCGGTTCGCTGTCATGCCGAACTTGGTTCGGCATCTCCTTCAGCGAAGAGCAGGGCACGTGGCAAAGGAGATTCCGAACCGAGTTCGGAATGACAGTCTGTCGATACTCTTCCTTGATTCGTGAATAATGCGGACGAGGCGCGCTCGACAGCTTCGCCGCCGAAAAACGCCCGAATTCCATTCACTAACTGTTCACCAAAACAGTCAATTTCAGTCTACAAAGGCTGTTGACGGGTATGTACCGTTGTTGCCGCAAGTCCGGTGCAAGTCAAGGGGTAGTGGCAGAAATCCTTACCCGGGCGGGAGTCGAGTTTTTGGCCTCGGAGGGATTATGAGTCCCCTGCTCTGCCATTGAGCTACGGGCCCAGGTGGCGTGCCGGTCCGTTCTCTTTCCGTCTCTTCTCTCCCCCGTTTGCCGTCGCAGGCCTTTCCGTTGCGTCCGCTCGCAAGCCCTGTCGGTCGGCGACCGGCCCGGCTTCCGGCGGAATCGGAATTCGGAGCCCGCCCCCACATCGAGTCGCTCACGAATCGTACCGCGCCCAGCATATCATGCGACGCCGGAAAGTCAAGGATTTCTGCCCCAGAGGCGCCGAGATCCGTGTGGACCACGGGCGCAGCGCGTGCTTGATTTCCCGGCGAGGATTCGGTATCATACCGTATGGTTGTGTCGCCCGGCGTGAAACGGCAACCTGAGAATGAACCGGCCTGAATCCCCCAAGCGAGGAAAGCGGGCAGGTCGCTGGCGGGCTATGTGGCGCGTGAGATGTTTGGCCTGCCGGTGGGGGAGATTGCGTAGCGGGCGGGCAAGGTATCGTCCCGCTTCGGCGGGGTGACAAACA
>JAVHLO010000074.1:8895-11511 GCA_031082105.1 Planctomycetota bacterium | reverse complement strand
TCGTACAGGCCCCGCGCGGTCGGTACGACAAGCACTCCGCCCGCCGCAATGCCGCTGTAAACGGCGGATGAAAAGTGCGCCACCTGGCGGGGTAGAAAGGGCGGCCGAAAAGTGTAGCATCCCATTGCCTCTCACCGATAGAACCGGTTGTTTTCCGGTTCTGTTGTGCGAGAGGAGAAGGGATGAAGAAGATGTTCGAGTACGATTGGGTGCGCCAGCTCTACTTCCAGGATGGGCTGAGCAGGAGGGAGATCGCGCGGAAGACCGGGTTCCACCGGAAGACGATCAACAAGATGCTGCTGTACGCGGCCCCGCCTGGATACCGGGTCACCAAGCCCCGCCGGAAGGTCAAACTGGACCCGTTCATCGGCGTGATCGATGAAATGCTCGAGGGAGACAAGGAAGCGCCGAAGAAGCAGCGACACACCGCCAAACGCGTCTTCCAGAGGCTGAAGGACGAGCACGGGTTCACCGGCTCGTACACGATCGTCAAAGACTACGTCCGCGAGAAGAAGCTGCGGTTGAAAGAGGTCTTCCTCCCGCTGGCACAGAGGCCGGGCACGAGCCAGACGGACTTCGGCCAGGCAAAGGCCGTCCTCGGCGGCAAACAAGTCACAGCCCACTTCTTCTGCATGGCGCTGCCCTTCAGCGACGCCGTCTTCGTCAAGGCCTACCCCACCGAGGCGATGGAGGCGCTCCAGGACGGCCACAACGCGGCCTACGCCTTCTTCAAGGGCGTCCCGCCGACAAACCTGTACGACAATACGCGCACGATAGTGAAAGGGATGTTCGGCAAGAAGGAACGTGAGCTGACCGACGGCTTCCTCGCGCTGCGCAGCCACTACGTGTTCAGTTCTCTCTTCTGTCAGGTGCGCAAGGCGAACGAGAAAGGGGTGGTCGAGACACTCATCGGATACGTCCGGAGAAACTTCTTCGTCCCCGTGCCGGGCTTCCCGGACTGGGACGCGCTCAATTCGCACCTGCTGGAGCAGTGCACGAAACGGCTGGGCGTGAAGCCGGCCGGAAAGAACCGCACAGTCGGCGAGCTTCTCGATGAGGAACGGAAGAAGTTCCTACAGCTCCCACCCGCGCCCTTCGACGCATGCCGGTTGGAGGAACGCCACGCCACCAGTCAGTCGCTTGTGCATTTCCAGGGGAGCGCCTATTCCGTCCCCGTCGAATACGCGTACTGCAAGGTTACCGTGAAGGGCTACGTGGACCGCGTTGTCGTCTGCGACAAGGACGCGGTCCTCGCCGAGCACAGACGCAGCTACGAGAAGGACGACACCGTATTCGACCCGGTGCACTACCTGCCTCTCCTGGAGCGGAAGCCGGGCGGGCTGGACGGCGCGATGCCGTTCTCGTCATGGGAGTTGCCCGCGTGTTTCGAGCAGGCTCGACGTTACCTCGAGGGGCGCAACGGCAACGGCAAGCTACAGGGTCAGGTCGACACTATACACTTATCGCTCTTGCTTGATAATTGCCTGGAGATTTGATAGAGTCCGGGCATGGCCAGACCGCTGCGAATCGAGTTCGAGAACGCCGTCTACCACGTCACCGCCCGCGGCATCGAGCGGCGCGATATCGTCGTCGACGACCGGGAGGTTGGGGCACTCTTTGCGATCTCTTGAATGACAAGATGCTGGGGCGAATCGCTTTTGACTGACTTTGCCTGGCGAACGCGCTATCGTATTGGTCATGCCTCGAAGACCACAACAGCTCGAAATCGGAGAATCACGCGTCTACCATGTCGTCAATCGTGGGATACTCAGTCAGACGATCTTCCAAGACGGCGACGATCGGCGGACATTTCTGCGGATACTGAAGCAGTACAGTTGGACATCAGGCGAAAGACGCCGAGTCGCTCTCGGAAGAACCGGAGGAAGGGCCGAAGCTGTTCAGAAGCACAGAGACCGTGATCGGCAGCGCGAAGCACATGAGAGGCAAGATGATCCACGCGGGTCGCGTGCATGGCCCGCACCGAGGCCGGAGCCAATTCGTCGCAACAGGCTGAACGGTAAGCTGGTTCGAAGAGTGTCCCCGCCTTCGGACCCGGACCGAGGCCTGCGCATCAGGGGATCTCGATCTCCGCGCCCTCGCGCGCGGCGTAGACCTTCAGCTTGGAGCCGCGTTCCTTCAGCGACTTGCGCAGCGTCCGTTCGATCTCGGCAAGCTCGAGGTCGCTGCGCAGAGGGTCGTGGTGGAATAGGAATAGTTTTTTTATCTCGGCGTCCAGCGCAAGGTGCACGGTCTGGTCAAACGAGCTGTGCCCCCACCCTCGCTTCTTCTCGTACTCCGCGTCCGTGTACTGCGCGTCCGCCACAAGGACGTCCGCGCCCTTGACAAAATCCACGACCCGCTTGTTGATGTTCTGGATCCAGCGCTGGATCTCTTCCTGCTCCTGGAAGTTGTCGAGGTCGCTGCTTCCGCCATAAAGGACATCGTAGTACGGCTCGTGGTCGCCGGTGTAGGCCATCGAGACGCCCTCGTATTCGATCCTGTAGCCGAGGTTGAATATCGGGTGGTTGAACATCATCGAGCGCACCTTTGCGCCCGCGGCCTCGAATTCGCCTTCGCCGATATCGTGATAGATGGGCGCCGAGGCGAGCTCCATCG
>JAVHLO010000074.1:8419-8885 GCA_031082105.1 Planctomycetota bacterium | reverse complement strand
CCATCGACTCGACCGGGAAGTACGAATATGACATCTGCGACTTCATCACTTCCTGGAACGATTTCTGGTCCTGCATCGGGCCCCACACGTGGACCTCGCTGCCGGGTATGAAGATCGGCGCGAAGAACGGGAACCCTTGGATGTGATCCCAGTGCGTGTGGGAGACAAGGATGTCGATCCGCCCGGTGTACTTCTCCTGCAAGAGTGCGCCACTGAGCGCCCTCATCCCGGTGCCGCAATCGAGCACGATGAGCCGGTTGCCGACGCGAACCTCGATGCAGCTCGTATTCCCGCCGTATTTCACGGTGGACTTTCCCGGGGTCGCGATCGATCCCCGGACTCCCCAGAATTTGACCTTCATCAAAGCCACGGCAACTCAGGCGGTCAAAAGAGATTCCTGAAAACCAAGGCGGACACAGAGGGTTCTCTTCTCAGGTCCTCGTGCACAGGTCCGCTACGCAACAAC
>JAVHLO010000074.1:0-8409 GCA_031082105.1 Planctomycetota bacterium | reverse complement strand
AATCACCCTTTGCTAAGGGAGACTTGCGGCGACGCCAGCGAGGACATCCGGCGACACGTAGTCGCCGTATTTCTCCTTCGCCTTCAACAGCCTGTCCTTCTGTTCCTGAAGCAGCCTCAGCATGTCCTTCGGCGTGCTCTTCACTTTCGTTTCATAGATGGTCTTCACGCGATCAAGCTTGGCCAGGTTCTCCGGGATGCGCAGCGTGAACTGCTTCACGTAGTCTTCCTTCCGGTATTCCCTTGCAAGCACATCCTTGAACAACCTCTTCAGGTCCTCGTACTTCGGGATTCGCCCGGTGGGCGTTTCGATGGCCCCCGCGTCGCCATGCACGCGCAACTCCATCCACTTGAACCAGACCTTCTTGTCGGTCTTCTCGTTGAGGAACTTGCCTTCGTGTTTCAGAAAGTAGTTCACGGAGAAAATCTTCGGCGCGCGCGTGAGCTTCTTTCCGAAATCGAAGTTGGCCCCGACGTACCTGCCTATCGGGATTGAAAGGAAGTCAAGGTTCGACATCGGGTTGAACTCGCGTACGCCTTCCTTGCCGAGCGTCGCCGCGGTCGTCTCGGATTCCAGCGCCGCGCCCTTCAGCGCGATTCCGTGCTGCCAATCGAACGCCTCTTCTACAGGCACGCACGTGTCGGAGTCGCGGCCGCCGTAGACCATCGCGCCGACCTCGACCCCGTTCGGGTCGTCGAGCGTCTTGTCGAGGTTGTCGAAGCTCGAAAGCGAGATGGTAAACCGCGCGTTCGGATGCGAACACGTGATCTCCTTGCCTTTGGCATCCTTCTTTCCGACCTCCCAGTCGCCGGAATGGTTGTACCCCTTCGGCGGCACGGCGCCGTCCTTTCCGATCCAGTGCACGCCCTTCTTTCCGTCCGGTGTCTGGACGACCAGGATGTTGGAGAAGATGATCTCGTTCGGCAAGTGGAGCGCCTTCCACTGCATCGGGTCGTCCTTGGAGTTCACGCCCTGGATGATGCCGAACATCCCCTTCTCGACGTTCACGGCCCGCACTTTTCCGTCCTTCGTGCGCAGATAGGCGATGTCGTCGCCGACGATGGTCTCGCCGTCCAGCATCGCCGTCGAGGTCTTTCCGCACATGGAGGGATAAGCGCCGGTGAAGTATGTCACGCGCCCCTTGGGGCCATGGATGCCCATGACGAGCATATGTTCGGTGAGCCAGCCTTCCTTTTCGCCGCGCCGTATCGCAAGCCGCATGGCCAGCTTCTTCAGCCCGATCGTGTTCCCGCCGTACTGCGTGTTGGTGCTGTAGACCGTGTTGTCTTCGATGTCGATGTAGATCCTGCGCTGGTCGAGGTTCTTGCTGACCTTGGTCTCCGTGACAGCGCCCTGCGAGTGTACGAACCTGAAGAACCGGGCGTTCTTGCCCTGCCTCTTGAACTCCTCGTAGCCCGGCCTGTAGAGCAGGAACTCGCTGTGCGCGACGTACGGGGAATCCGTGATCTGGACGCACGGGATCGAGAACTCGGAGTTTGCCGGGCCAAGACAGAAGAAGAGGACGTAGAGTTTTCCGCCCTGCATGATGTTCTTCAGGATTTCGTGGATTTCCTTGTAGGCGGCCTCGCGGTCTCGCGTCTCGATCATGGGTTCGAGCTCGGTCCCCTTGGGAACGAGGATTCCCGTGTGTTCCTTGTCTCTGCCCTGATCGAGGTAGTTTTCGAAGTGGATCGTGTGTCCCGGCGTACTGAGCGGCGTCTCTTCCCCCGCCTCGATGGCTTCGTTTCTGATGCGCTCCCTGTCGGCGGGGTCGTCGGTGGCCACAAAGATCCTGGCCGGATTGCACAGTTCGACGTACTTGCCGACGAACTCGAAGAGTTTCTCATTGCCCAACCGAGCGAGCTTCTCGTACTGGTCCTTCCCGAGCCTGTCTTTCAGGCTGTTCATGGACATGTCCTTTCAATTGTGAGCACACATGGCGGTCTTGTTCATGCTTCGGGCTGCGGACAACCCCCCTGAATCCACCCCTGCCAGGGGGGACTACCGAATACAGTCCTCCGAGTTTCTACGACTCCTCGCTCTTGCCCAGGCTTGTCTCCTTGTGTTCCTTGCCGTCAAAGGAGACCAACTTGCGCTCGCCACCGACGACCGTCTCGATGTTCACCGGCCTCTGCCAGACATGGTGGAGGTTGACGAGCACGTCGGTGGCCTCGTCAAGTTGGAGTTCCACACCGTCGTACTCGTGGTGAAGCAACAACTCTCCGCGATTCTCGAAGTTGCCGTCCTGAACGACGACGAGCGGGTTTCCAAGGTTGGTCAGTCTCTGAAGAAGCTGCTTCTTGACCTTGGTCGGATCGCGGTCGGCGATCTCGTACCTGTTCGCCTCCTCGTTGTACTTGTAGACGAAGAGCTTCTGTTCCTCGCAGAACTCCTTGGTCATGAACTCATCGATGAACGTTATGTCGTTATAGATTCTCCTGACTGCGAATATCTTCTGCCGGCCCTGGCCGAGGTTCCTGTCCCACTTCTTCTTCACGACCATGTCGTCGCAGTCGTCCCATTCCTTGCCGAACTGGCCCTTGTTCCACCGTTCTTCGATATTCTTGTACAGCTCGAGCCCCATCTTGTAGGGGTTGATGACGCCCGGCCTGGTTCCCATCGTGCTCGAGTGGAGGTCCGCGTAGTCTATGATCTCCCTGTCAGTCGAGCACTTGCCGGTCATGATCGCGGAATGCCAGTACGTAGCCCATCCTTCGTTCATGATCTTGGTCATCGCCTGCGGCGCGAAGTAGTATGCCTCCTCTCTGACGATGGAGAGGACATCGCGCTGCCACGTATCGATCGGGGCGTTCTCGAGCAGGAAGAGGAGCACGTCCGCCTCGGGCCGTGGCGGGAATTTCCTCCGCGCGGCGGCGGCGTCCTTGCGTTTCTTCCGCTGTTTCTGCATGAACGCGGGCGGGTTGATGTACCTGTCAAGGTACTCCTTGGCGCGCAGTTTCCTCACCGGCTCCTGTTCGTCTCCCTTCTCTTCGCACGAAGCCGGCATCCCGGAGATCGTCGGGCTGTACACGCTGTGATAGTTGTACAGGTTTTCCAGGGACAGCACCGTGTCCAGGAACTTCTCGACCGCGTCCTCGCCGAATTTCTCCGAGTACTTCCTGATTCGTGTCCCGTGGTTTGCCATTTCGTCCATCATCTTGCGGTTCGTCTTGCCGAACCACATGTTGTTCCGGAAGAAATCCGAATGGGCATAGACGTGGGCGATGACCATCTTCTGTTCGATCTGGGAATTCGCCTTCATCAGGTACGCGTAGCAGGGGTCGTTGTTGATGACCAGCTCGTAGATCTTGTGCAGTCCGTAGGCGTATCCCTTGGCCGTTTCCTCGTACTCCATTCCGTGCCGCCAGTGCGGATAGCGGGTAGGGAAACCTCCGTAAGCCGCCACTTCATTCATCTGATCGTAGTCGATGAGCTCGAAGACCGTCTCGAACGGCTCGAGGCCCATGCTGGCGGCATACTTCAGAATCTCGTCTTTTGCTTTCAGCAACTCTATGGACAGGGTCATTTCGCACCTCGGCGTTCCGTGCGGCCGATGATCGCGGGTCCGGCGCTGGTTCCGATTCGCGTCGCCCCGGCGGCGATCATCTTCAAGGCCGCTGCAAGGTCCTTGACGCCGCCGGACGCCTTAACGCCCATGGGTCGCCGAAGGACGGAGGCCATCAACGCCACGTCTTCGACCGTCGCCCCGCCGCCGGCGAACCCCGTGGATGTTTTCACGAAGTCCGCGCCGGCCTCTTCCGCGGCGACGCAGCCTTTGATCTTCTCTTCGCGCGTCAAGAGTGAAGTTTCGAGGATGACCTTGAGCAGCGCCTTGCCCCGAAGCGCCCTCGCAACTGAGGCGATGTCCCTTTCGACCGTCCTCAGGTCGCCGCCCTTGAGCGCGCCGATATTCAAGACCATGTCGATCTCCTGCGCGCCGTCCCCAACCGCTGTCCGCGCCTCGAACGCCTTCGTCGATGAAGTCGCGGCGCCGAGCGGGAAACCGACGACCGCGCACCGGCGCACGCCGCTGCCCGCAAGCGTCCGCGTTGCCAGCCTCACCCATGCCGGGTTCACGCAGACGGCGCCGAAGCGGCAAGAGACCGCCTGCGTGCAGAGGTTGATGATGTCGCGCCCGGTCGCCTCCGGGCGCAGCAATGTGCTGTCGATGATGGACCCGACCAGCGTGTGCAGTCGACGGCGGACGCTCTTCGAGCCGGTCGACACCGCGGACACCAGGGCGGAGAAGGAATCGTCGAACGGTTGAAAGAGGCCTGAGGGACGCGCCGTCTTCCGGGCAGGAACCGCCTCGCCGGAGGATGCCGACAACAGCAGTTGCAGTATCTCCGAGACGGCCGGCGGGCACGTATACTTCGCTTTTCCCTTCGAATTGCTCGTGCTGGTCGACATCTCATCTCCCGGGAACGCGAGGGCGGTCTCTCCGATCACCTACCCAACAACACGGCAACTGCGGGGATGCTGGAGAATGAACAGCGCCATCGCCGGTTGGCCGGGATGGAGCGGGTAAGTTTTATTTTCACAAATCCGGGGACCCGACAATGCCAGCCGCATCGGGATCAAGGCGGAACGGTCTGACCAAGGACGTTTCAGAGTGCGACGCGCCGAGTGAGAACACACGAGCGCGTTAACCCGCCCCCAGCTATTCGTTGGGAAGCCTGCGCCTGATTTCCTCGAGACGTCTCTCTTCAAGGGGGTCAAGGCGATCGCGGCCGCTTCTGTCCTCCAGGCCGAACAGGTCGCTCGTGCCTGACTCGCCCCCAAGTCTGGCAACCAGCCTGGCACGTTCTGCAACGAGCGGCGCCATGCGCTTCTCGATCTCCATCTTCTGACGCCGCAGGTCCGCAAGCTGCGCGTCGACTCTCTGGATGTCCGCGATCACCATGTCCTTCTCTTCCGGAGTGACCGCCGCGGCAACGTCCCCACCCAGCCCTTGCGCCTGCTGCAGCCTCAGAAGCTCATACTCCTTTGTGACGAGCTCGACCTGCGTCATCAGCCGCTCGAATTCGGATCGGGGGATGGAGACCATCCCGGCCCTGCTCGTCGGTTCGGAGCCGGTCGTGCCGGTCGGCTGAGGCGCCTCAGGCTCCGGCTGCTCACCCTTCTTTCCGAAGGGCCACACGCTGCACCCCATGGCCGACAACAGCAGCGAGCATATTGCACACGCACAGATCAGCATCCGTATTCTCATCTGGTCTCCCCTTCTTGAATTCGGTCCAGGATCATACGTCTTGAACAGACTCGTATTGTAAGCAGTCCAAGTCCAAAAGTCAAATTAAAAGAGGCGCGCCCGCAGGAGGCCGGCCAAGCGCCCGTGAGATTTCGGCCTTCAGCCCTTCGACTCCGGAGGTGAACTCCAAATCGACCGCAACCACCGCCAATGGAAACGGGAAACGGTACTCCCCCAACCTATTGACGTCCTTCTCCGTTGTCGCCAGCAGGTCGACTTCATTCTTTGTTGCGCGCGCGACGATTGCGGATATGTCTCTGCTCTCGTAGGCGTGATGGTCCGGGAACGGAACGGACGCGACCACGACGCCGCCCGCCGAGGTCAACGAAGAGACGAACTGTGCCGGCTTGCCGATACCGCAGAATGCCAGCATACGCTTCCCTTTCAGCCAGTCGGCGTCACGGTTCTCGGCTTCCGGCCCCACACGGCCCGAAAGGGGCGCCCCGCCCGGGGCAGCCGGCCCCGGCGAGGCGACATTCTGAGCACGCGTCGCAGGAAAAACTCGCACCGAAGAAATCCTGTGGCTGCCTTCGACGACGGCCGCGTCGGGGGCGAGTCGCCTGACCGCTTCGCGTTGTCTCCGCGCAGTGCCCCCTCCAACGGTATCGACGTGGGTCAGCACGACGACCTGCGCGCGATGAAGCGAGGAGGGAGGCTCGCGAAACGCCCCTGCAGGAAAAAGCCGTGCGCCCGCAAGAGGTTCGAGAAAACTGACCATGACGACGTCCAGATCGCGCGCCAACCTGCGATGCTGCAATCCGTCGTCCAGCAGGAAGACCCACTTGCCGCCAAGCCGGTCCAGTACGGGCGCCATGGCCGACGCGACACGCGCCCTTTCCGGACAGGCTACCCGCAGCACCCGCGCGCCCGACGCAAGCCCGCGGTGTGATCTCAGTTCGAACATCGCGCGACCGGCCCTTCCGTCCTTCTGTCCCTCCAGCTCGACGCGAATCTCGTCCGCCAGTTCCTGCGCCGATCGTGCCGCCCCGCCCGCAAAACGGTGCGTGACATCCACTCCGAACGCCTCGTCGTCCTTGGCCGCAGTCCCGCGAGCGAGGGAATCGGACGTGCCGGCTGACGGACGGGAATCGACCCTTCCATAGCCGCGCGAGAGGACGACGACCGACGTTCCGGATTCCGCCAGGTATCCGGCAAGCCACATGACCATCGGCGTCTTGCCTGTTCCGCCCAGGGTGAGATTGCCCACACTGATGGTCGGCCACGGCAACCTCACTTGCCTGAACAGGCCGATTCCGTACGCGGCGTTCTTCGCCTGAACGTAGCGCCGGTACAGCGCCGAGATGCAATCCAACCAGGCGCCCACCAGCGCCCAGCCCCCGGTCGGTCTCCCCGAGCCCGAGGCGGCGGCGAAGATGCGCTCAAGCGGGTGACTGAAGGGGTTGTTCATGGCGTGCGCGTATCGTCCTTACGAAGTAGCAGGTAGCGAGTAGTGCGGGGAACGGAAGAAGTCCGTGGAGCGCCTTTCCGCGCTACTCGCTACTCGCTATCTCCCTTGCTTGTGCCGCGACTGGCTGATCCAAAATCCGAATTGTCCGCCCCGGGGGCTATGTCGTGATCTTCTTCAATTCGGACTCAGCGATGGTGAACGCGTGCTCGGGGCCCGGGAACCTGCACTTCTTCACATCGTCGTGATATGCCGCGCACGCATCCTGGACTGTCTTTCCGATCTCCGCGTAGCGCTTGACAAACTTCGGAGTGAAGCACTCGAACAGACCGAGAATATCGTGCGAGATGAGCAACTGCCCGTCGCACACGTCGCCCGCCCCGATCCCGAATATGATGGAGGATACGTTCTCCATGATGAGCCGGCTCACCTTGGTGGGCACGCACTCGAGGAGAATCGCGAAGGCGCCCGCGGCCTCCAGCGCCCTGGCGTCCGCCACCAGCGCTTTGGCCGTCTCGGCGTCCTTCCCCTGCACCTTGAACCCGCCGAGCTGCGCGCTCGACTGAGGTGTCAGCCCGATATGACCGACGACCGGTATGCCGGAGTCGACGATCCCCTTGACCTTGTCGGCCACGCGCACGCCGCCTTCGAGCTTGATGGCGTCACAACCCGCCTCGGCCATGAACCTCCCGGCGTTCCGGATCGCCGTCTCAACACCGGGCTGATAGGACATGTACGGCATGTCGCCAACCAGGAAGGCGGTCTTCGCTCCGCGGCGGACCGCCTGCGTGTGGAGGATCATCGCGTCCATGGTGACAGGCAGCGTGCTTTCGTACCCCAGAACGACCATGCCAAGCGAGTCGCCTGTCAGTATCATCTCGATCCCGGCCCTGTCCATGTAGAGCGCCGTCGGATAGTCATAGGCGGTCAGCCATGATATCTTCTCCTTCCGCCGCTTCATTTCGAACAACTGTTGTATTGTCACCTTCGTTCGGTCGGCCATGACTTGCTCCTTCGTGTTCAAGAGACACTTGTCGTATCAGCCCCCCCTACGGCCTCGGTATCGCGAGGTCCTTCGGACCGGGCTTGGAGGTCTTGAGCTCCGGCGCATGCTCCTGCATGATCTCCGAGATGATCTGTGCGAACTTCACCTTCTCGCGGACTAGGAATGCCGTGGCGTCGTCGCTCACCCATGGCTTGTATATCGCGCCGATGCCCGCGCCGGGCTCGATCTTGAAGTAGCACGGCGCGCACACCCGCGCCATCTCGGGCGTATCGTAGACTCTGTTGAATCCCCCCATCGAGTCCACCAGGTACACGTGAAGATCCATGGGGATGGACGATGCCTTGCGGATCGACGCCAGCATGGGAAGGCTCATGTCCGCGACCGGGTTGAACGTGTTCGCGCCCAGGCTTTCGAGCACCTTCGCGCCCGCGGCGTTGGCGTGTCCCGCGAAGATCGACACCTTGAAAACCGTCTCCTTCGGGATCTCGCCGGATTTGCGCATCTCGTTCAACAGCCACAGCACGCCCTCGTCCCATACGAGGAACCCGCGGAATCCGGCGTCCAGCGAACGCTTGATGTCGGTGAGCAAATACGACAGGTTGTCCGAACCGCGCACACGCAGGCCAGATACGCAGCCTTCGGGCGTGGCCATCTGGCGCCCGGTGTCCCAGAAGCCGCGCGGACCCGGAGTGATGATGATCTCAACCTTCGCCTGCGCGGCGAGCTTCGCAAACGCCTTCAGCTCCTTCC
>JAVHLO010000073.1:6437-11513 GCA_031082105.1 Planctomycetota bacterium | reverse complement strand
TAGAAACTATCATGCCCGGCGCGTCCATGCAAGCTTTTCCGGGAGAGTCTTGGAAGGGGTCGGCGGGCCGAGGACGCGCGTGGTGGATTGCAGGGGGATCGCGACACGGGCGCGGCGTGGAGACCCTCGCATCGCGGCTGGCGCAGGGGTAGTCAATCGAGTCGTGTATTCAGGATGAAACCTCAAGCGGACTAGGCAGGGTCGAAACGTCGGCTTTCTACCCCGCCCATGGCGGGGGTTTCGCTGCCCGCGGCAGCCTTGGCTGAAACACCGGCGCCTTGGGCATCGTCGAAACTGCTGCCCCGCCCAGGAGCCTGTCCTGAAACCTCGAAGCGGCGAAACCCGAGCCGCGAGCGTAAGCGAGCGACCAGACGATAACCCAGTAGAGCGAGTCGTCGGTCGCTCCCTGACGGTCGCGGCTCGGAATGGCCTGTCCACGTTTCTTTTTTTTCTTGAATAGACCCGGATAGGGGGCGTTCCCGATTAACCGTCTGCCCGTGTCTCGCAGCGCACAGACTGGCGCACGATCTCCAGTACCTGTTCTCCGTATGCGGCGGCCTTGTGGGGGCCGATGCCTTTGATGGCCGCGAGGTCGGCGCCGTTCACGGGCAGCCGCGTGGCGCACTCGCGCAGGACGCTGTCATGGAAGACGCAATAGGCGGGCATGTTCCGCGCCGCAGCCGTCTTCGTCCGCCACGTCCTCAACGCTTCGAAGACTGCGGCGTCGAAGCCTGATTTCGACGCCGACGGGCCGGTCTCGGCAGTGCCTTGAACCACAGACAACCCCCTGAATCCCCCTTTGCTAAGGGGGACCTCAGGCCCGATTCGTCGGGGGATTTCAGGGCCGGTCCGGCGGAGGACATCAGGGCCGGGCCGTTCTGCCTCTCTTGCCCTGCCCCCTCTCCCCTCGGGGGGAGGGGGAAACCCACAAGTCGAATCTCCACGCTTTGCCGGCCGTCCTGGCGCTTTCATCCGCTCGGGAGTTGCCGAGCGTGGCTCAAGGGCCTCGGATTCCCGCTCCTGAAGGGCCAGTTCGCCATTCGGCGTCAGGCACAGCACCGGCAAGTCGCCGCCAACTCGCTTCAGGCGCCCCGTTTTCAGCAGGCCGTCAATCAGCGCCGCAATGTCCGCAAGACGCATCTCCGACAGCCGCCCGTAGTGTGGATTGCGGACATAGCCTTTCTCGAGGAGCTGCCTTGTGCGCGAACCCCTTAGCAATTGCGCGAGCAGCCCACGGCCAACCCCCCACCGCAGGCCCCGGACGGCCTCCAGGACCGTCAAGTGCCCCCGGCCCGTCCCGGCCGTCCCTGCCTCCGCGCGCGGTTCCACGACGCCGGTCTGTGAGTCCGTCGGTCGACTTGCCGGACAGTTGTCGCAGCATCGCTCCACCCGCGCGTCCGTTGTGTCGCCGAAATGACGCAACAGAATCCCGCGTCGGCAACCGTTGGACTCTGCGTAGTCGATCATCCTGGACAGCTCACGTCTCTTGATCTTCCGTCTCGCCTCGGTCCGGCGGTCCGCCTCGAGAAGAGAATCCATGTTGAGTCCGCCAACGCGCAGATGCATCACCGCCCCGTCGTCGCCAAGTCGTTCGATACCGCTCGCGGCCTCGAGTTGCGCGAGGCCCACCTTCGCTTTCACCTCGGTCAGTCCGGCCGTCGTCGAAAGGTCTTCCATCGTCGTCCTCGCGCAGCCGCCGCGGGCGGCCTCCTTGATCTTCTCGAACAAGAGACACGTCTCGTCTAACGACGGCGCGTCGTTCTCGATGAACCACTCCTGAAGCCGCCTGTCGTCGGGACAGTACAGGAGGACGCACTGCGCCGGCAGTCCGTCGCGGCCCGCGCGGCCGGCTTCCTGGTAGTACGCCTCGAGTCTGCCCGGCATCGCATAGTGGAGGACAAACCTTATGTCCGGCCGGTCTATGCCCATCCCGAACGCGTTGGTCGCCACGATGACCGGCACACGGCCGGACATGAACGCCTCCTGGACCTTCGGCCGGGTCTTCACAGCCATCCTTCCGTGGTAGAACAGGGCGTCGGTGCGGCACTCGTTCTTGACGAACTCCGCGATCTCTTCCGCATCGCGCACGGTGCCGACGTAGATGATGCCCGCGGGGACGACTGACGCCGCGGTGTTTCCGCGGAAGTCCCTGCGTGCCGTCTTGAGAAACTCCTGGAGTGCGTCGCGCTTTTCCTTCCGGTAGGGCAGGTGTTGGACTGCAAGGAACAGGTTGGGCCGGTTGAATCCCGTGATGATCCGGACGGGGTCTCGAAGACCAAGTTGCCGCACGATGTCGTCCTGCACGTTTGTGGTAGCGGTCGCCGTCAGCGCGGCGGTGGGCGGGTTCCCCATGAGTTCGCGTTTTGGGCCGATCTGCATGTAGTCCGGCCGGAAATCGTGGCCCCATTGCGATATGCAGTGGGCCTCGTCCACGGCGAGCAGGCTGATGCGCGCGGTCTTCAGCATGGCGAGAAAGGCGTCGTTGCGCAGCCGTTCCGGCGCGACATAGAGTATCTTCACCCGGCCGGCGGCGCACTCGCGCAGGCGACGCGCCTGCTCGTGGGTGTCGAGCGAGCTGTTTATGAAGGTCGCGGACACCCGCTTCCGTGTGAGGGCGTCCACCTGGTCCTTCATGAGCGAGATGAGCGGCGAGATGACGACCGTTACGCCGGGCAACGTAAGCGCCGCAAGCTGATAGACCAGCGACTTACCCGCGCCGGTCGGCATGATGACGAGTACGTGCCCGCCCGTCTGCAAACGCCGTACGGCCTCGGCCTGCCCGGGCCGGAAAGCGGCAAGGCCGAATCGCTCCGTCAGCAGGTTTTCTATCGGTTCATCAGACATGGCATGTTCCTGCTCCCTCGCCTGCGCGGCTCTGATCGGTCTTGGAATATGCTCCAGGAACAAGTCTACCGCCCCGCCGCGACAAAGTCCAGCAAAACCGGCCCGCGCCTTGACGCCGGCCTTTCGCTTGCACACGGGGCCGGGATTTGGTACTATCCGCGCTTCGGAAAGAGTGGAAATGTGTAAGCAAAGGTGATCGGGGGATATTGGAGATAGGTGGATGAACTGCAACGAATGCAGAGTTGCGCCCGAGATTGGAACGCAAGAGCCGTAGCATCCTCATATCTCCCGATCCCCCTTCTTGCGCTACCCGACACGCCCGCGCCCGCCGAGAACAGAACGCCCGGCATCGGCAAGGGCGCGCGTTTTCTTCGTGAACGACCATGGACGCCGTACAATTCGAAGAGCAGGACTATGGCAAGGTGTACGATAAGACGCTGGCGAGAAGAATCGTGCCGTTCCTCGCCCCGTTCTGGAGGTACATACTCGCGTCGGCCCTCCTCCTGATCGTCTCCGCCGCCGTCGCCGTCGTCGCGCCGACGCTTATTCGACGCGCGATCGATGTGAACATCCCGGCAGCCGATACCGCCGGACTGGCGTTCACCCTCTCCGCCTACATTCTCCTGCAGCTCCTGCTCCTGGGGTCCGGCTATCTCCAGAGCGTCCTCCTCCAGATCACCGGCCAGCGGGCGATGGCCGGGCTGAAGCGGCGGCTGTTCGGCCGGATGATGGACCTTTCCATCGAGTACTTCGACCGCAACCCCGTCGGCCGGCTCATGAGCCGCGTGAACAGCGACGTCGACAGCCTCCAGATGCTCTTCACCTCCACGGCGGTCGCGCTCGCCGGCGACCTCCTGATGTTCTTCGGGATGATGGGCGTCATGCTGTGGATCAACTGGAAGCTGGCGGTCGTCACGTTCTCGATCCTGCCGATGATCTTCGCGCTCTCCGTCTGGTTCCAGCGCGTCTCGCGCCCAATCTTTCTCGAAGTGCGAAAAGTGGCGGCAGAGGTGAGCGCGTTCCTGGCGGAGAGCATACAGGGCGTCCGCGTGATCCAGTCGTTCGGCGCGGAGGATTCCATGTCCCGGCGGATGGACCGGCTCAACGAACGCGTCTGCGGGATGCGCAAGGACGCGGAGATGAAGGTCATCTTTTTTTTCAACGCCATCACGGTGCTCGAGAGCATCGGACTCGGGCTGCTGCTCTGGTACGGCGGCGGGCGCGCGGTCCAGGGCGCGATAAGCATCGGCACGCTCGTCCTCTTCATCAGCTATGTGAGGCAGTTCTTCGGGCCGATCAGGGGGCTTTCGGACCAGGTGAACGTCATGCAGCGGGCCTTTGCGTCCGCGGAGCGGGTCTTCTCGCTGCTCGATCTGCCGCCGAAAGTGGCCGAGCCCGCGACCCCGATCCCGTGGGCCGGACTGGAGAACGAGATCAAGTTCGAAGACGTGTCGTTCTCCTACGACGACAAGACGCCCGTGCTGTGCGATGTGTCGTTCACAGTAAGGAAGGGCGAGCGGATCGCCATCGTCGGGCCGACCGGCGGCGGCAAGACGACGATCATCAGCCTGCTCTGCAGGTTCTACGACCCGCAGAAGGGCAGGATCGCGCTGGACGGGATCGATATCCGCGGCATGCGCCAGGCCGACCTGCGCAGCCGCGTTGGGCTGGTCCTGCAGGACGTCTTCGTCTTCCCGGGCGATATGGCGACCAACGTGTCGCTCGGCGCGGCCGAATGTACTGCCGGGAAGATCGAAGATGCCTGCCGCGCGGCAAACCTCTCCGAGTACATCGACACGCTGCCGGCGAAACACGCGACGGAACTCTCGGAGCGCGGGCAGGAGCTCTCCACGGGACAGAGGCAGCTCCTCTCCATCGCGCGCGCCTTCGCATATGACCCGCAGATACTCGTGCTCGACGAGGCGACGTCGTCCGTGGACCCGCACACCGAGGCGCTTATCCAGTCGGCGTTGCAGGAGCTAATGGCCGGACGGACTTCCATCGTCATCGCCCACCGGCTCTCCACGATACGAAACGCGGACCGCATCCTCGTCATCCAGGGAGGCAAGGTGGTCGAGTCCGGGACGCACGAGGAACTCCTGGCCAGGAACGGGATGTACGGGAGGCTGTACGAGCTTCAGGAGGAGTAGGTTGAAAAGGCCACAGAGCCACTGAGTCACGGAGACACGAAGACGGCAAGAGAGGAAATTGATATCGGCCGTTTGTCATTAA
>JAVHLO010000073.1:0-6427 GCA_031082105.1 Planctomycetota bacterium | reverse complement strand
TGTGATTTTGCATTGGGTCGTGAGGACGCATTCTGGTCATCGTTCACAGCCAATGAACAATGAGAAATGCCCAATGGTCAATGACAATTGATCCTCTTTCCTCTGTGTCTCTGTGCCTCTGTGGCAAAAGAGACTGAACATTCAAAGCTGGTCTCCGGCGGAGCGAGAATACGAAGATGGCGAAACGCGGCAAATTCAGGTGGATGCTCGAAATATGGAAGCAGGTGCGCTGGCGGCTTGCCATCGTCACGGGGGTGACCCTCGTCTACACCGCGTTCATGATAGCAACGCCATACATCTTCAAACTCGTGATCGACGGGGTACAGCAGGGGATTTCGCAAAAGCGCATCGTCGAATACGTCTACATCCTGCTCGCGACGGGCGTCGGCGCCGGGGTGATGTACTTCGTGCTCCAGGCGAACCGTGTCTGGGTGAACACGCGCGTGGAATGGATCGTCAGGTCGCGCGTCTTCGCGCACGTATGCCGGATGGGCCCGTCGTTCTTCAACCGGTTCTCGAGCGGCGACATCGTAACACGGCTCACGGACGACCTGCCCGAAAAGATCGGTTGGTTCGCGTGTTCGGGCGTCTTCAGGCTCTTCGAAGGACTGATGCTCTTCGCGTTTGCGCTCGCCGCGATGCTCACACTCAACTGGAAGCTGACCCTGCTTGCGCTCATCCCGATGCCGCTGCTGGGCATCCTCTTCCGCTCGGTCGGCGGGTACTTCCACCGGCGGTACGAAAAACTCCAGAAGCTCTTGACGCGCTCGAACGACGTGCTCGAGGCTGCGGTCTCAGGCATAAGAGTCGTGAAGGCCTATTGCCGCGAACAGTACCATCGCGAGCTGTTTGACAGCGCGCTGGAGAAGCGGGTCGAAACTGAAGTCTCGCTGGTGAAGGTGCAATCGATATTCCACATACTCGGCACCGTGCTCGGCGAGATCGGGATGATCATCGTCGTCTGGGTCGGCGGCGCGATGATCATCAAGGGGACCCTGGCCATCGGCGACCTGGTCGCGTTCAACGCGTACCTGCTGATGCTGATCGGCCCGATGTGGACGCTCGGGATGTTCTTCCAGACGCTGAAGCGCGCGGAGGTCTCGATCGGCCGCATCATGGAGCTGGAAGACGCCGCGCCGGAAGTCGTCGTCTCCGGCCCGACCGGGGAACGGCCCGCCGGCGCGAGCGTGGCGGGGACTCCCGCCGAACCGGCGACCGGCACGGAGGTGGCGTTCAGCGACGTGACCTACGCGTACCCGCCCATGATCGTCGCAAAGGAGGACGCGGACGACAAGAAGGCTGGCGACAACGCACCGGTCGTGCCGGCCCAGGCGCCGCTGGCCACGCCGGTCGCGCAGATGCAGGCGCCGACGCCGAAGGAAGAGGCGGAGAAGCCGGTCCACGCGGTGGAGACAAAATCGCCGCCGGCCGTCGCGGGCCTGACATTCTCGGTCCTGCCGGGTCGGCGGATCGGGATCGCCGGCAAGGTCGGGAGCGGGAAGAGCACTGTCCTGTGGCTGATCCCGCGGCTCATGGACCCCGATAGCGGCGGGATCAACGTGGACAACGTCAACCTCAAGGAGCTCGACCTCCCCGGCTTCCGCCGTTCCGTGGGGCTGGTCCCGCAGGATTCGTTCCTCTTCTCGGACACGGTGCGCGCGAACATCGTCTTTGGCCGGGACTGGATAACGGACGAGGACCTCCGTCGCGCGGTGAGCGCGGCGCAGCTCGAGGGCGACCTCAAACTGCTGCCCAACGGGCTCGACGAGAAGGTCGGCCCGCGCGGGTCCACGCTTTCCGGCGGACAGAAACAGCGCGTCTGTGTCGCCCGCGCGCTGGCGGGCAGGCCGCGCGTGCTCATCCTCGACGACGTGACGTCGAACCTCGATTCCGAGACCGAGGCGAAGTTCTGGGAGACGCTGGAGCGCGATTGGAAAGACGTGACGGCGTTCATCGTCTCGCACAGGTTGAGCACGATGGCGCGGACGGACGTGGTGATCGCGATCGTCAAGGGTCGGATCGTCGAGCAGGGCACCCATGCCGAACTGGCCGCGCGCGATTCCGAGTACATGCGGATACTCAAGAGACAAGAAATCGAGATGTAGAAGGCGGGCCGATTTCGGATTTGCGATTTCGGATTTTGGATTGGTAAAGAGCATTGCGGGAGGGCGACGCTCCGGCCGAGCCGACAATGTAGCACAGGCGTCTCGCCTGTGCCTGCGGGATGGCGGAGCCGGATCCGTGCCGCGACCGTAAGGGAGCGGTAAGGCTGGATTCGCGGTTGGAAGACCTTGTTCTCTTGGCGATTGTTTTCGTTTCCGGTAATCGGGGCATCCACGGATCTCGCTGATTGCGCGGATTGCGCGGATTCGCGATGGGATTGGATGGCTACATGCCGGGATTCCAGATCGGCTTTGCAGGCGCTCTGTCCCCTGATTTTCTACGATGCTGTCGTAGAATTTCAAGGTATGCGGTTTCGTGAAGAACCCGTGAACGCCCTGCTCGCGCCCGCGCCTACTTCCGCGGGTGCTTCTTGAAAAACCCCCAGATGAGGTCGGTCGCCTTCACCTTGTCCGAGGTCTTGCCCACGATGCTCTCCGGCAACAAACTCTTCCCGCCGGCCCAGGTGTGGCCCATCCCCTCGACGGTGTAGAAGACCACCTCCGCGCCGCCGCCGTCATCATCGTCGCTGCGCGAGTAGGCGACGCCCTTGACGCCGTCCTTGTCACAAACGGACCTGGGCTCCTCCGGCAGCTTCAACATCTTTACCCACCTCATGATGAACTCACGCACGGGCGGTTTCTTTCCGGCCGACCGCGAGCCGAGCTTGATCTCGCCGCCGTCGATGGGGTTGAGCGGGTCCTCCATGCCGGTGATGTAGAGGAGCGAGACCGCGCGGCCCGCCTCCGGCTTCTCGAGCCAATCGCTCCCCGCGGCGGGCGCGATGGCCGCGATCCGGTACGCGATTTCCCTGCCCACGCGGAATGTCATCGAAGCGCCGTTTGAGAAGCCGGTGGCGTAGATCCGGTCCTTGTCCACGTTGAACCTGGCGGCGAGGTCGTCGATGAGCGCGTTGACGAATGCGACATCATCGGCCTCTCTGCCGGCCGCGCCGACGATGGCGCGGTCGGAGCCGTCGTTCCAGGTCTGCGGGTTCTGCCGGAAATTCGCGGGCGTCGTGGGGTCGGGACGCGACCCTTCGGGGAAGACCGCGAGAAATTTCTCCTTGTCCGCCTTCTCGGCCCAGCCGGTCTCCTTCATCGCGCCCGCGGCAGTGCCGCCGCCGCCATGGAACATGATCACGACAGGCAAGGCGGTCTTTCCGTCATAGCCGGTTGGCACATGGACCGTGTAGTGCCGTTTGAGACCTTTCACCTCTATCTCAACGGCGCTGTCGCCCGGGACGATCTTCCCGGTTTGCTCCGGCGACTTGTCGGCCGGCGTTTCAGTCTCTCCGCCCGGCGGGGTCTGGCAGTGGAGCGGCATGCATAGGGAAGAGAAGGCGAGCGCAACACCGCACGCGACCGCGCACAGGGCTCGCCGGGACTGCGAATGTGACTTCTTCATAGACCTCTACCAAATGGGTTGCCATGGATACGCATCAGTATACGCGTCTGCAGGCGAAAGTCAAAGGATATTCCGCGCGCGGACTTCGACGCCGCCCATGGCGGCGGTTCAGATTTCCCTGTGCGCAAGGTGGTGTGCGAAGCCCCGCCATGGGCGGGGTAGAACACGACGCTGCAACGCTTGACGGGCGCCGACTTCTCTGCTACATTCCGGGGCATGAAGGACGAACGAGGTCCGGACAACACCTGCGACATCATCGTCATCGGCGCGGGACATGCCGGCTGCGAGGCCGCGCTCGCCTCGGCGCGCATGGGTATGAACACGATCCTCTTGACCACAAGCCTCGAGACGATCGCAAAGATGCCGTGCAACCCCGCCATCGGCGGGCTCGCCAAGGGCCAGCTCGTCCGCGAGGTCGACGCGCTCGGCGGCGAGATGGGCAAGGCGATCGACGCGACGGGAATCCAGTTCCGCATGCTCAACACCCGCAAAGGCCCCGCCGTCCGCTCGCCGCGCGCACAGGCGGACAAGCCGGCCTATTCCGCCTACATGAGGCGCGTGCTCGAAGGCAAAAAACAACTCGTCATCGTGACGGATATGGCGCGGGATATCGATCGCCTGTCCTCTGGAGAGAGGGTTGAAGCAAGGGACTTCGGTCCAGGGGAGTACGATCAACCCTCACCCCCGCCCTCTCCCAAAGGGAGAGGGCGAACCGGTCCCCTCTCCCTCTGGCGGAACCGAGGCGACGTCCCGACGGAGTCGGGGGAGAGGGTTAGGGTGAGGGACGAACAGACGCCCACGGATACGACTCGCCAAAGACCTCGCAAAGACGGCCTCCCGGCCGCGCGCGAGATCGAAGTACGCGACCGTGCGTCAACGACCGGATTGCCGGACACGAATCCCATCGCCTTCAGAGTCACCTGCGCCTCAGGCCGGGAATTCCACGCCCGCGCCGTCGTGCTCGCCGCGGGGACGTTTCTCAACGGGCTCGTCCATATCGGGAGCGAGACGTTCCCGAGCGGCCGCGATGACGAACCGCCCGCCACGGGCGTCACGGACTCGCTGCGCCGGCTCGGGTTCCAGCTCGGCCGGCTCAAGACCGGCACGCCGCCGCGCATCCACCGAGACTCGATCGATTACTCGCGCGTCGCCGTCCAGCCGGGCGATGCGCGGCCGCAGCCGTTCTCGTTCTCCACGGAGCGCATCGAACAAGAACAGATATCGTGTTTCATCACGTACACGAACCCGCGCACGCACGAGATCATCCGCAAGAACCTCGATCGCGCCCCGCTCTACACCGGCCAGATCAAGTCCGTCGGGCCGCGGTACTGCCCCTCGATCGAGACGAAGATCGTCCGGTTCGCCGACAAGGACCGGCACCAGATTTTTCTCGAACCGGAAGGGCGCGACTCGGAGATCATCTACTGCAACGGCATCTCGACGAGCGTCCCGCGCGACGTCCAGGACGAGATGGTCCGCTCGATCGAAGGTCTCGAGAACGCGCGGATGCTCCGCTACGGCTACGCGATCGAGTACGATTTTGCGTTCCCGACTCAGCTCTTTCCCACGCTCGAGACGAAGCTCGTGCCGGGTCTTTTTTTTGCGGGCCAGATCAACGGCACATCGGGCTACGAGGAGGCCGCTGCGCAAGGGATCATCGCAGGGATCAACGCCGCGTTCAGGCTGAAGAACGAGCCGCCGCTCATCCTGGGCCGCGACGAGGCGTACATCGGCGTGATGATCGACGACCTCGTCACGCGCGGGGTGACCGAGCCGTACCGGATGTTCACGTCGCGGGCCGAGTACCGGCTGATCCTGCGCCAGGACAACGCGGACAGGCGCCTGATGAGACACGGGCACAGGGTCGGGCTTATCCCGGAAGAACAGTGGCGCGCGCTGTGCCGGAAAGAGGAGCGGATCGCCGCGCTGCTGGCGTATCTCGAGAAGAAGCACGTGGGCGAACAGAACCTCGCAAAGTTGCTCCGGCGGCCGGAGACTCGGTTCGAAGAGCTCGAGGCGCTCGACCCGGGCCTGGCGAAGGTTGTGGAGGGGCAGGCGGCGGCGGGCGCGACATCACAGGGCGCAGAGACGTCCCTCACCCCCGCCCTCTCCCCCGACTCCGTCGGGACGGCACTTCGGTTCCGCCAGAGGGAGAGGGGGACTCTGGGAGCGCCGGTTCTGGGAGCGCCGGCATCCCTGCCGGCAGAAAGCTCGGATGGGCCGGGATCGTCTCCGGCCGCGTCATCGTACTGTTCGTCCCTCACCCCCGCCCTCTCCCCCGACTCCGTCGGGACGTCGCTTCGGCTCCGCCAGAGGGAGAGGGAGCATCCGGGAGCGCCGGCATCCCTGCCGGCACCTTCCGCAGGTAAAATGCCTGCGCCGCAAGAGGGCAGGATGCCCCAATCGCACGAGGCCCATGCGATCAAGGAACAAGTCGCGATCGAACTGAAATACGAAGGCTACCTGAGACGCCAGATGGCGCAGATGGCACGGTTTCGCGAGCTGGAGGATAAACCGCTCCCCGCGCGGCTCGACTATTCAAAGGTGCCGCATCTGCGCGCGGAGGCGCGCGAACGGCTGGAGGAAGTTCGTCCGGTCTCGCTCGGCCAGGCCGCGCGCGTATCCGGCGTGCGGCCCGCGGATATTTCGATACTGATGGTCCACCTCAAAGGGCGCGCAATGTAGCACAGGCGTCCCGCCTGTGCCCGTCGAACCGATGGGTAGAGCGAGCCTGGCAGCTCAGAATCACACTACCCGTTGTTTTGCGAATAGACCGGGCCGGGAGACTTTCGCCGAAATCCTTCGATTGTGCTGAAAAAAAGAAGATCTTTCCTGTCATGCCGAACTTGTTTCGGCATCT
>JAVHLO010000736.1 GCA_031082105.1 Planctomycetota bacterium | reverse complement strand
ACTCTAACCGAGATTCTTGAGGAAGCGGGATACAGGAAGGACGGAAAGGGGAGGTGGCTGCCGCCAAGGCTTGTCGCAACCGAGTATGTAAGCACTTCGTAGCATGCGGAAGATCTCACCCATACCGGCACGGACGCTGCGAAAGGTCTTTGAGAAGGCCGGCTTTGCCTGCGTGCGAGTGGAAGGAGCCATTTTGTGTATGCCAGGCAGGGCGTAGCCAGACCGGTGGTCATACCAGACTGGAAGGAAATCCCTGTGTTCATCATCAAGAACAATTTGAGGACGGCGGGAATTCGACGAGAAGAGTATTTCTCGTTGTTGGAGCGTGTCTGACACGGGGTCTTGATCCGGCAGCTTGGCGAGCGCGCGAGCAAGACTGGACATGGCTGCCGCGATCATCCGTCTCATTTGACGCCTGCCCGTTTGCCGCCGTAGGGCATGACGCTTTCCATCACCATCCGGACCATCTCGACCTTCTGCTTGGAACCCTTCTCCAGGAGGGCGTC
>JAVHLO010000735.1 GCA_031082105.1 Planctomycetota bacterium | reverse complement strand
TTCCTTGGCGGGCACCGGCACGCTCGGTCCCGTGACCGACCTCAGCGCAAACTCGAAGGATCCGGCCGTATATGGCGTGTACACTGCACCCTTGACGGCCCCGACGAAGGTGGGGAGTGGCACGGTGAGCGCGGTGGTGAACGGCGTGGCGATCGTACAGACGGCGACGGTCACCTACGCGCCCGGCCCTGCGACGCACTTTAGCATAGCAGGCGTACCCGATCCCATACAAGCAGGCACTCTGTGCGGAGCGACGATAACTGCGCTCGACCAGTTCGACAACGTCGCGACGGACTACAATCTCGTTGCGTCGCTCACGCTGACGGGGACGAAAGGCCCGAACGGCGCCTCCGCGGGCCCTGAAGAACTCATCCTCGACTTCGCGAACACGGCGACTCCGGGCATAGTCACACCCTCGCAGGCAATCGCGTTCGGCGCGGTCGGCGAGCAGACGGCGACGGCCACCGGCCCCGACCCGACCGATCCGACAAAGACGATCACGGGCACATTG
>JAVHLO010000734.1:264-519 GCA_031082105.1 Planctomycetota bacterium | reverse complement strand
CAGGAGGTCATCAAGATACCCGCAACGTCGTTGACGATCGTCAAGCGGGCCGATTCGCAGCTCGCCACGTGCAAGGCCAGGCTCGAGAGCGAACAGAAGTAGGCCGAGACGGAGACAGATTCGAGAGTTGGACTGCGACGTGGCAGGCGGTTGGCCTGAGAGAGCGTCTTCTGGATTCCCGCTTGCGCGGGAATGACAGAGACCGCCTTGTTGGATGAACTGAAAGCGCGGCGCGTGCCTGTTTCAGAACAGGGC
>JAVHLO010000734.1:0-254 GCA_031082105.1 Planctomycetota bacterium | reverse complement strand
TCCTTTGTGCCTTATTGTGGCAATCAAGCTTTCGAGGGCGTCACGTCGCGCCCGCGGATCGCGAAGAAGACCGTCCCCGCAACGCCGAATGCGGCCGCCGCTATGAGGTTGTACTCCGCGCCCTCCCGCCACAGGAACGCGCCCGCAAACGCGGACAGCGAAACGATCGTGTCCCGCACCAGATAGTACACGCCGAACATCCCCGCCTTCTTCCCCTCCGGCGCAAGGTCCATGATCAGCGCCTTCCGGGTCGG
>JAVHLO010000733.1 GCA_031082105.1 Planctomycetota bacterium | reverse complement strand
CCTCACCCTAGCCCTCTCCCAGAGGGAGAGGGGAACGAGGCTCCCTCTCCCTCTGGGAGAGGGCGGGGGTGAGGGACGACCATATCACGTCAAGCACGACTTTGGTCTTGGTCAAGACATCCTTGTCCCAGAAACGCAGGACGTTGATACCTTTCCCCTTCAAGTACATTGCTCTTCTATTGTCGTGTGTCGAATGCGATGGGTCGTTGTGTTGTCCGCCGTCGACTTCTATGGCCAGCAGGGCTTCATGGCAGTAGAAGTCAAGAATGTACGGTCCGATTGGATGCTGCCTGCGAAATCTCACGCCGGTCGTACGGCGATTGCGCAGATGACGCCACAATAGCCGCTCTGCGTCTGTTGGCGTTCTCCTCTGCTCGCGGCACTGCGCGAGGAGCTTTGACGGGGTGCGTTTCTTTGTATCCATGGTCTTGGGCGTTCCAAATACCCTCACCCTAACCCTCTCCCAGAGGGAGAGGGGAGCGAGGCTCTCTCCCGCTCGTCGTCTTGTCGTGCAATCCGAGTCG
>JAVHLO010000732.1 GCA_031082105.1 Planctomycetota bacterium | reverse complement strand
CGCCAGGACCAGCGTGGCCTCGGCCGCGGCCAAGCCCATCACCAGGAGCGAGGCGAGCTGGCCGAGCACGGCGTTGGCCTCGGTGAGCTGCGCGGCGGTGAAACGCTTCAGTATGCTCACCGGATCCACGGTTGACGCGGCTAGAAATGTCTCGA
This sequence comes from Planctomycetota bacterium, assembly GCA_031082105.1. Taxonomy (GTDB): domain Bacteria; phylum Planctomycetota; class MHYJ01; order JACQXL01; family JAVHLO01; genus JAVHLO01. Next base: position 376 of record JAVHLO010000732.1, on the reverse strand, counting down.
GCTTGCGAAAGAGGTTGGGATCGTGCTTCGCGACGCGATCGACGTTGCGGTGCAGCATATCGTCGCCGGCAGGATCAGGCCGGGGTCGGCCGGGATCAGTCTTCATGTTGTAGCACCATACCCTATCGTGTTGCAGGGCCGGACTGCGGGACGTTCGTCCGGCCGGTCGGACGGATCGGGCGGGTCAGACGGCTCGGACGACGGCCGCCGACATCAGCGCTGGCTGGGGCGCCAGGCATATCTGGCCCGCGACCTGTCCGGCGCTTCTTGAGCGTCTTTCCCTCCAGCGCGACGATCTGGTCGCGCAACTCCGCGGCGCGCTCGAACTCCATCAGGTCGGCGGCGGCGAGCATCTCCTTCTCCAGGTCAGCTATCA
>JAVHLO010000731.1 GCA_031082105.1 Planctomycetota bacterium | reverse complement strand
ATCGCAAATCCGAAATTCCCTAGTTTTCCAGCACGAACGTGACCGTCATGTGCACGCGGTATTCCACCATCTTGTTGTTTTCCACCTTCACCTGGAAACGCGTGACCTCGATGCCCGTCATCCCGCGAAGGGTCTTCGTGGCCCGCTTGAAGCCTTCCTGAACCGCCTCCTGAAAGCCCTTCGTCGACGAGGACACGATCTCCGTTACTCTTGCGACTGCCATGGCACGCCTCCATATACTGGACACATCAAATCAAGACCGATGACACGCGCCCATTCTACTTCCCGTGTTGCCCCAAGTCAAGAAAATGCTTGACACGCGCTCCCAAGCGGACTATTCTGTGTTGGCGCGTTGAATAGCAGTGAGTAGCGAGCAGCGAGTAGCGAGGGAAAGAAGAACGTCTGCTCTCCGCGACTTCCTGGCCCGCTCTATTCATGAAGGCTTGTAGTAAGGCACGTAGCCGCAGCGGAGTGCCGTCGTTTCTCGGAAGAAGATGCCACTCCGGCTGCGGCCTCCGTGGCTTACTACGAACTTGCCAGTCTGTCGATGCTTTTC
>JAVHLO010000730.1 GCA_031082105.1 Planctomycetota bacterium | reverse complement strand
TCTCGGAAAACGACCGCAATCAGGTCATGCGCGAACACACCTACGACGACCGCGGAAACCGGCTCGACACAACCGTCCTGAAGGATGAGGTTCCATACAACTACGAGAAATTCGAGTACACGGACGACCTGCTCCGGTTCCATCGCGGCCCGGTACTCAATGAAGGCCAGACCGGAGAACTGCTCGCCCTGACGACGGAGTATCAATACGATTCCAACCGAAACCTCGTCTTGACGATCGAGCCGCAAGGCCAGAGCGGCGCACGCGCCACCCAGTTCGTCTACAATTCCGTCGGCCAGGTCATCGAGGAGTACCGTGGCACAGGTGTCCCGCCTGTGAACCTCAAACGGCGGTACGTCTACGACCCCGCCACAGGCCACGTCCTTCAGCAGATCGACGACCCGAACGGCGAGAACATCGTCACCAGCTTCGCATACGATGTCCTCGGCCAGAAGGTCAAGACCTGGGACGGAAACGGGAATGTCACGAAGTTTGTCTACGACCGCTTCGGTCGCGTCGTCCGTGTGATCGGCCCCTGCGCAACGGAAGGCGAACTCGCCCAGCGCGAGGCCGCGGGCCAGTACATCCAGAATACCTACGACGGTAACGGCAACCTCGTCGAGACCCGCGACGAACTCGGCCACGCCACAACCTACG
>JAVHLO010000072.1 GCA_031082105.1 Planctomycetota bacterium | reverse complement strand
CCGTTCTCGACCTCCGTCCATGACGAGGCGGTGATCACGGTCTGCGGCGCGAACCGGCCGACGGACGGGCTCGGCGGCAATTCGCAGCAGCACGAGTTCTTCAACCAGCTCACCGTCACAGTCAAGAGCCCCGACGGCGCCACGGTGCGCACGTTGCAGGGCAGCTTCCAACTCCAGCATCCGATCTCCACCCAGAACGACACGCCGAACGATCCCGTCTGGGTGCCGTTCGAGTACACGATCGAATGGGACGGGATGGTCTCACTCGACGGTCAGACCTACTCCCCCGCACCGAATGCGCAGTACACGTTCGTGGCCACGATGACGACCGTCCGCTTCAAGAAGCCCAACGTTGGCCAGGGCGCTCCGCCGGACCATACAATCGGTTCGACGTCGCCGAAGCCACACACGGCAACCGTCGATTCAACGCCTCCGCAGATCGCCGGACAATCGCCCGCGCCCGATTCATTGACGGACTCCGTGCAGATGATTTCCGTAACATGGAGCGACCCGGCGACGGGAATCGACCTCGCCACCGGAGAGCTCTTCTTCGACAACAATGACGTTACTGCCAGTAGCACGAAGACCGCAGAGGGAATCAGCTTCAGCCCGCCGCAGTGGGTCGAGGACGGCTTCCATTCGTGTGCGGTACGTGTGAAAGACCTCGCGGGAAATCAAGCCGAATCCATATGGCAGTTCCGCAAAGTCTCGGCGGTGGAGACGATCACGGCCGCGCAAGGCGGCATCGTCGAGGTAACGGAGGCGGGCAACCCGCTCCTCGGCGCGCGGCTTGAAATCCCGCCCGGCGCGTTCGCGCAGGACGGGGTGGTGGTCATTACGCTCTCGCCGACCCCGCCCGCACCGGACGCAGGACTCTTCAATCCGAGCGGAACGACTGTCTCGATCGAGTGCGGCAACCCTCTCAGTACCCCAGTGTTGCTCACTCTGCCGTACGACGAAGCTCCGGTTTTTGAGAGAGGCCTGAACGAGGGAGTGGTGAGATTGTACCATTTCGCTCCCGCTCTCGCGGACTGGCAGATGCTGCCGCACGTCTCAACAGACGCGGAAGCAAACCTGGTGACTGCGTCGATTTCCTCGTTCTCGGACTTCCAGCCCGGGATTCCCGTCCCTGCGAACCTGGCCAAGGTGAGCGGGGACAACCAATTCGCGCCGCCGAACAGCAAGTTCGGGGAGCCGATGGTCACGAGGCTCACAGACCAGGCCGGCAACCCGCTCGGCGGATGGGAGGTCAAGTACGAGCGCACAGCCGGCGCGGGCAATTTCGACCCGCCCGAAATCCTTTCCGCCCCGCTCATGGCGGGGCTTGCCGCAGCGGCGGCCGGCGAAGAAGTCCCCACCGGCACTCAAGGCGGCGGTGTCATCGGCGTGGGAGAGCACATGGTCGACGCCATCGGCACGGAATTCCGCGTGACGGCGCCGGATGGACGCGAGATCGTCATGCAAAGCACGGAACAAGTCCGCGTCCTGCTTGAAGCCGTGGGCGAGATGCTGAGCTATGTGATAGAGCGCATTGAACCTGTGCTGCCCAGCGCTCCGGGACAGACGACAATCACTATCCATGGTCTCGAACCTTCAACCACGCTGTACAAGTACGAAGACAGCTACGCAAATGAGATTGTCTTAGAGATTGGCGCCGATGGCGAATGCTCGTACACTCAGGATATCGGAACAAGACATCGCGTCTTCTTCCAGCCCACGAAAGGGACTATCTATCTCTATGACACTGGTCCCAGCAAGCCGGTCGGCATTTGGATTCCTGCGACCAAGACACTGACTCTCACTCAGGACGTTACGGAGACCATTAGCATCCAGGCCAATGGCGTGACGCTTGACGGTGGTGGTCATTCCATCGTGGGTTCGGGTAGCGGCTATGGCATCGAAGTTGGCACCCGTTCGAACGTGACCATAAGGAACTGCAGAGTCAGCAAGTTCACCTATGGGATGATGATGTTCGTCACATCAAACAGCACGCTTGAGAGCAACTCAGTTTCCCAGAACAACTATGGGGTATACATTACGAACTCGCAGCATAATTCCCTGTGCGAAAACATTGTCTCGTCAAACCAAACCTATGGCATATATTTGAGTCGCAGCTTCTTGAATACGCTGGCCTCAGACACCGTGGAGGAAAACGGACAGAACGATTTGTGGGTCTACGCTTCGTCTGATGAGGAGTGTGTCAACACCGTGACCGACATGACCGGCTCGGGCGGCAGGCCGATACTCTATTTCTACGAACCCGTGAACATAGATGGCTTGACGGTCTCTGAACTGGTCCTGTGCAACGCGGACAACTCAGTCATTTCCAATGTGACGATTGCCGGCTCGGATACGCTGAAGAACAACGGGCTGTTTGCGATGAGGACCGAATCTTCCACGTTCGAGGCGATTGTCTCGTGCTGGAACTATGTCGGCATTTCCCTCGATGATTGCTCCCTCAATACTATCAGCGGCGGCACGTTGAACGACAACGCATCAATGGGAGCAACCATAAGAGGAGTAGGAACCTTGGTAGGCACGGGCAAAGACAATATCCTGACCGGAAGCGAGGCGAGGCGCAACAACGTTGGAATCCAGTTGCTTGCAGCTTCGGGCACCAAGGTGAGGTCGAGTCAGATTTCTGCGAACACGCTCTACGGAATATATGTTGGAGTCTGTCCGAGCGCGGAGATCGAGGGAAATCTGATTGAGTCGAACGGGCTCAGGGGGATATTCGCCGATTGGCTCCAGACAGTCGTAACTCCTGATCTTCTTGTGACCGGGAATACGATCAGGCTGCACCAATGCGGGCTGTACCTGTTCAATGTGCCCAAGGCCGTGGTGTATCAGAACAACATTCTTGCGAACACTCCGAACGTGTCCAGCAATTGGGCGCTCGAGCTCTCGTTCAACCAGGAAGGGAACTACTGGGGCCACACTGCACCGCCCGGCTTCTACGTGTACGGCGGGCCAAACACGCCATACGACTCGAACCGCGCGGACGTGGTGGACAGCTTCCCGTATTTGCAGGAGAACGGCTGGGACTTCCCGCCGCCGCCTGCTGAGCCGGTGTTTGTGTTCACGGACGAGAACGGTCTTGCGACGCCGCCGCTGTATGAGTCAGGCGCACAGGCCGGCATCGAGGAGATCACGGCGACGGTCCTGCACACTGACGCCGGTCAGCCGCCGCTGTCGGTGCTCTTCACAGCTGTCGTGGATGGCATGCCGCCGACCGGTTCGATTGCGATAGACAGCGGCGCGCAAGGGACGACTTCGACAGCGGTGACGCTGAATTTGACCTATGCCGACCCGGAGAGCGGCGTGACGGGCATGTGCTTCTCAGACGACGGCGTGGCTTTCACCCCCTGGGAGACGCCAGCATCAACGAAGGCATGGGCGCTCACGCCTGGAGATGGTCTCAAAACAGTATGGGTGCGATACCAGAACGGCGCGGGGCTGATCTCCATGTATTCGGACGACATCATTCTCGATACGACGACGCCGACCGGCTCGATCACCATCAACGTTGGAGCGCAATGGACGAGTTCGACGACGGTAACTCTCAACCTTCAATACGCCGACCTACAGACCGGCGTAACGGGCATGCGTTTCTCGAACGATGGAACAATTTTCAGCAACTGGGAGACCCCCGCACCATTGAAGCCATGGACGCTTACGCCCGGAGACGGTCTGAAGACCGTGTGGGTGCAATACAAGAACGGCGCGGGGCTGGTGTTCACGTGTTCAGATGACATCACTCTCGAGACGACGCCGCCAACCGGCTCAGTTGCGATAAACAACGGCGCGCAGTGGACGACTTCGACGGCGGTAACGCTCAACCTGCTGTACTCCGACCCGCAGAGCGGCGTGACAGGCGTGTGTTTCTCGAATGATGGAACAGCGTTCACCATCTGGGAAACGCCGGCGCCAACGAAGGCATGGGCACTCAAATCTGGAGATGGCTCCAAGACCGTGTGGGTGCAATACAAGAACGGCGCGGGGGCGGTCTTCACCTGTTCAGATAACATCACTCTCGAGACGACGCCGCCTGTCGGCTCGGTCAACATCAACAGTGGAGCGCAATGGACTAGCTCGCCGGCGGTGACGCTCAACCTGCTGTATTCCGACCCGCAGAGCGGCGTGACGGGCATGTGCTTCTCGAACGATGGCCTGATTTTTTCCGGCTGGGAGACGCCGGCGTTGCTGAAAGCGTGGACACTCACGCCTGGAGATGGTCTCAAGACCGTATGGGTGCGATACCAGAACGGCGCGGGGCTGTTTTCGACCTACTCGGACGGGATTACTCTCGACACGACGCCGCCAACCGGCTCGATCACCATTAATAGCGGCGCGCAATGGACGACTTCGACGGCGGTGACGCTCAACCTGCTGTATTCCGACCTGCAGAGCGGCGTAACGGGCATGTGTTTCTCGAACGATGGCCTGATTTACTCTGCCTGGGAGACGCCGACGCCATTGAAAGCGTGGACACTCACGACTGGCGATGGCCTCAAAACCGTATGGGCGCGATATCAGAACGGCGCGGGGCTGGTCTCGACGTACTTGGACGACATCATGCTCGATACGACACCGCCAGCAGGCTCGATCGCGATAAACAACGGCGCGCTATGGACGAATTCGACGACGGTGACTCTTGACCTTCAGTACGTGGACCCGGAGAGCGGGGTAGTGGGCATGCGTGTCGCCAATTATGAAACAGCGCTCAGCATGTGGGAACCGCCGGCGCCGACGAAGACCTGGATACTGACGACTGGCGATGGCCCGAAGACAGTATGGGTGCAGTACAAGAATAACGCGGGGTTGATCTCGACATACTCGGACGACATCACCTTCGACGCGATGCCACCCGCCGCCCCGACGGGCCTCATCGCGACCCCCGGCGACGGCCAGGTCATGCTCACGTGGAACGCGAACTTGGAACCGGACCTTGCAGGGTACGAGGTCTACATGGGCCCGACGCCTGGGACCAAAATCAACCCGGGTCTCGTGCCGCCTTCTCCGACCCCATCGTATCTCGTGACCGGTCTTACGAACGGCGAGACATACCTGTTCGCCATCGTAGCGGTGGACGCCGCCGGCAACAGGGGCGCCTTCTCCGAGCCTGCGAGCGCAACGCCCTGCGCCGATACTGTCCCGCCGACCATCACGACCTTTTCTCTCTTCGACTTGACCTCCAACCACACAGACTGGACCAACTCCCAGACGATCGGTGTCAACATAGCCGCCGACGGCACCGGCAGCGCCATCATCCGCTGGCTGCTGAGAGAAGACTCAGCGCCCCCCACCGTGGACGAGATGCTCGCAGCGCTTACTTCTCAGCCCAGCCAGTACACCACCCAGAGCCCCGACGGGCAGGTCACTGTGTACGCCTGGGTCATGGATAGCGCAAACAACATCAGCAGCGCCGCGCAATGCGCCATCGGGCTCGATACTGTCCTGCCGGTTACTACGGACTTCGCGCTCGAAGACTCGACCTCCGGAAGTACCGACTACACGGACGACTCAGAGGTGTCCCTCCAGATGACCCTGGACGATGTGAACCCGATCGTCCGCTGGATGCTCACGAACGACCCCGAGACCACCGATGCGCCGTCCGAGGCCGACGTGTGGACGGATGGCCTCACCTCGTGCCCGGCTACCTGGACCCTTCCCGACACTGCGGGTGAACATATCGTCATGGCCTGGGCAATGGACATCGCGGGCAACATAGGCCTGACAATGGTCACCTCGATCGAGTACGTCGTTCTGGCCGGTCCGGGCTTTGTCGGCCCGCCGGAAGGGTTCGTCGTGCGCCCGATGGTGCCGCTCGTGCTCGAGGTCGTCGGACTCGATCCCGCGCAGCCCATCACGTGGTCATGCGATCGCGGGGTCATCGAGGGTCACAGCCCCTCCGCTACATACTACAATGCCGGCTCCGGGTCTTGCACGGTCATCGTGGAGGGATCCATCAGTACGACCCCGATCACCCTGCGGACCAAGGTAACAGTAGACCCGTTACCCCCGGGCGGCCAGGGCGACCACAAGAACCTTACTGGCGGCCACCGCTTCGAGATCCCCGTCGCCCGCACCTACAGCGGCAAGGGGTTCCTCCTGAACCTCGAAATCGCCTACAATAGCCATGCCCAGGAGCCGCGTGAGTACTTCGGGATGTCCTACAACTGGACCCACTCGTACGACATCTTCATCCACGCGCTCAAGGGCGACCGGATCGAACTCAAGGACGGTACCGGCGGCCGGGTCGTCTTCTGTCGCGACTTCACCGTGTCCGGGAAGTACACCGCCTACGACAACAACCATCTGAAGAATCCGTACGGCAACTACTCGGAGGTCTTCTCGTACCTCCCGATCGGCCAGACGGATCCGGTTTTCGGCCTCTACCACTACAAGATGACCACGAAGTCCAGAACAGAATACTACTTCAGACAGTTCCGGGGCGACAACGTCGAACAGAACAAGTTCGGGAAGATCAAAGAACCGGCCTACGTCGTCGGGATCCGCGACACCAATGGAAACGTCATGCGGTTCACGTACACGAAACTCATCACCGCATCATCGCGGAGAACTGCGCTCGTCTCGGTGACGGACAGCGCCAACAGGTCCGTGGTGTTCTCATACGAACCCGTGCCGCAGCTCCAACTCCTCGGTCCCGGCTGGCGAGTCAAGCAGATAAACGACCCGGCCAACAACGTGACCATTCTCAACTACAATCCGGCAGGATACCTCGCCGGTGTCGAGCAGGAAACCCCGACAGGTAGCACTTCCAGCCCTGCAATCTGGGAGTTTACGTACTACCAGGTCGAACAGAAACGGTTCCGGCACGTGGAGAATAAGACCGACCCCAACGGAAATACCTCACGGTACACTTTTGTCGCGTTCCCCGGACGTCAGGCGCATGAGGAATACCTGAATGAGCAGCTTGTCATCCGGTGCGACCGCAACCCCTCGTCGGACGGCTCTCCGACGACGATCACGAACGCAAATAACAATACGCGCGTGGAAGACTTCGATCCGTTCCACAACGCATGGACCCACATAACGGACGAAGAGAACTACGAGATCATGAGCACGTTCGACAATGTCCGCAACCTCCTGACCGAAATGGACCGCAACGGAGTTCTCCGGACCCACACCTACGACGACCGCGGCAACAGGCTCACGACGAGGGTAACGACCGGTGAAGTCGGCATCAACGAGGTTGTACACAACTACGAGGAGTTCGAGTACCAGAGCGACCTGCTCCGTTTCCACCGCGGCCCTGTCCTCAACGAAGGCCAGACCGGAGAGTTGGCGGCGCTGACCACCGAGTACCAGTACGACGCCCGCCGCAACCTCATCCTGACGATCGAGCCGCAAGGCCAGGCCGGGCAGCGCAGGACCCGGTTCTTCTACAACACGGCCGGCCAGGTGACCGAGGGATGGCGCGGCACGATCGCCGACAGCACCTGCAAGCAGCAGTATGTCTACGACCCCGCCACGGGCCACCTGTTGCGCCAGATCGACGACCCGAACGGAGAACATATCGAGACGGGGTTCGAATACGACGTCCTCGGCCAGAAGATCAAGACGTGCGACGGCAACGGCAACATCACGAAATTCGTCTATGACCGCTTCGGACGCGTCGTCAGGATCATCGGCCCGTGCGCGAACGAATCGGAACTCGCCCAGCGCGAGGCCGCCGGCCAGTACGTCCAGAACACCCGCGACGGCAACGGCAACCTCGTCGAGACCCGCGACGAACTCGGCCATGCCACAACCTACGAATACAACGACCTCAACCTCCAGACGCGCGTCACCCAGACCGTCGGCATCGAGAACCTGCGTACGATCTACGAATACGACTACATGGGCAACCGGACGAAGGTCATCGACGCGCGTACGGGGGACGGCTCCTACTCCGCCCTCATGGAGTACGACAAGCTCGGTCGCCTCAAGAAGACTACCCAGCGCCTGGGGAGCACGGGCGTCCCGCCTGTAGACTCCATCGCAATGACCGAATACCTTCTGGACGGCAATGGGAATCAGCTCAAGGTCTTTGGACCCCGCGCGCCCGAAGAAGAGCCCAACTCCATCGTCACCGAGAATACCTATGACCAACTCAATAGACTCGTCTCCACGAAGGACCCGATGTTGTATGTGTCATCGCAGACCTATGACCCACGCGGGAATGTCCTCACCACTACCGACGCCCGCGGCAATACCACCACGAATACCTACGACCACACAAACAGGCTCGTGAAACGCACCCAGCCGCCCCCGGGACAGCCGCCCTCGGCCGTCGTAACCACTTTCACCTATGATATCGAAGGAAACCTCCTCTCGACCACCGGCCCGTGGTACGACACCAACGGTAACGGCTCCCCGGACCAGTCCGACCTGTCCGAAGAGTCCTACTCGTCCTACAGCACCTACGACGGCCTCAATAGGCTCCTGACCTCCCGAATCGGCGACCACCCGCCGACTTCGTACGAATACGACAAGAACAACAACGTCACCCGCGTCACCGACCCGATGGGCCACGAGACGACGAGCGAGTACAACCCGCGCAACCAGGTCGTCCTCCAGCAAAATCACCTCGGCGAGAAGAACCGCCACCAGTACGACCTCGTCGGAAACCGCGTAGCGACGCTCACCGCCTCCGACACCACCCTCGAGACAAGGACCGACTTCCTGTATGACGCACTGAACCGCCTCGTCGAGACCCGTGTCTACCCGGACAAGCAGGATCCCAGTCACCCGTATTCGACCTGTTTCACCTATGACCAAGTGGGCAACAAGATCAAGGAAAGAGACGCGAAAGGAAACGAGACCTACTTCGAGTACGATGCCGCAAACCGTCTCGTGAAGACGATAGACGCCCTCGGCCACGACATCGAATCCGCCTACGACGCGCGCGGGAATCGTACCTCGATATGGGATCAGAACAACAACCAGACCTCGTTCGTGTACGACTTGGACAACAGGCTGATAACGATCACGGAGCCGTCGGACGCGGGCGGTGCATCGGTGACGAACATGGAATACGACAAGGTGGGAAATCTGACCAAGCGCATAAATCCCAATGAACAGACACTTCAATCCCCTTGGTCAATCCTCCGAACCTATGACGCGCTGAACAGACTCATGACGGTGACATATCGAAGCGGCGCGATCGTCAGCTTCACCTACGACGCCCGCGGGAACCGAAGAAACCTCGTCGACGGCAACGCCGGAGTGCAGTACAGCTACCAATACAACGACCGCGGCCTGCTGACACAGTTCGCGAACCAGACCTGGAGCAAGATACTTGGCTACGAGTACGACGCGGCCGGCAAGCGGACGCAGATGGCGACGCCGGAGGGGGACGTGATAACGTACACGCACGACGCGGCGGACAGGATTGACACAATCACACGTGGCACACAGCTCGTGGCCGACTACGACTACGACCTCGCCGGGCGAAGAGAGAAACTCACTCTCGGCAACGGCTGCTACACGAACTACGCCTATGATGACCTCAACAGGCTCGAGGACGTTCACAATCGCCGCGCTGACGATGAGACGATCTCCAGCTTCACCTACACGCACGACGAGGTGAACAATCGCGCGTCAATCACCTTCGCGAACGGCGACAAGGTGAGCTTCGAGTACGATGCGCTCTCGCGCCTGACGACTGAAGCGCGCATCGGGCAAGTGGCCTACAACGAGGGTCTTGCCTACTCAGTAACCGGCAATCGCACGCACAGGATTCGCACCACGCCGTCCGGAACGTACACGACCGACTACGCGTACAACAGCGCCAATCAACTGACCTCGGAGACCACAAACGACATATCGACCGACTACTTGTACGACGCGAACGGCAACATCGTTCAGAAATCCACGCCGGGGCTTGCTATCTGGAACTACGCTTACGATTTTGAGAACAGACAAATCGGGGTGACAAACAGTTCGGGCTTGACAAGCGCCTACCTTTTGGATTATGATAGCAGGCGGCTGAGCAAGACGGTCAACGGCGACGTTGAACGGTTCTTGCACGATGGTGATGACATCGTCGCCGACTACACGGCGAGCGGTTCTTTGAAAAGTTGTTACGTCAACTCGGTCACGATCGACTCGAAGCTGTTGCGAATCGGCGGTCCGGCGAGTTCCACACCCGGCGCGGAGCACTACTATCACTACGATGCGCTCGGGTCAGTGGTGAGCCTGACGAGCGGCGGCATAGGACAGCCGACGGAGAACACGTACTACACGAACGCATGGGGTGAAGACCTGACACAGCTCGAATCGCTGCCGGAGCAGTTCGAGGACATCGTTCCCGGTTCTGCCCCGAACGTTGTTGCAGATCGGTATCAGTTCACCGGCCGTGAGCGGGATGCCGAATCGAGACTTATGCACTACCGGAAGCGGACGTATGATCCACGCACAGGCCGTTTCCTCCAGAAAGACCCGAAAGGCATGCCCGAAGGGCCGAACCGTTACGTCTATCTGAGCAATGACCCCATCAATGCAGTTGACCCCTATGGATTGCAGCAGATGGAGAGAAAGATATCGGATGAGTGGATCGAGGCGAAGAAGAAGGGCGACATCGTGGGTGGGGGAGTGGCAATTGCCAAGGCTCTCGGCTACTCGATTTGGAACGTCCTGTCCGGAGGCTCATTGGAACGACAAGGCGAACTGGTTGACAAGTCTGTCCGAGGTGAGATAAGCGAAAACCAGTACATTGGAGGCACACTCTGGAATTTTGCGCGGTCGATCACGCATGTGGCGGCGTCGGCGGGGGCCGGCAAGTACATCGGGCCACTGGTAAAGGCGGCAGGTGTAACGGATCCTGTCATTGCCAGCGGACTGGCGGGCGCCTTGGGTGGCGCGACCGTCACCGCCGCGGACCACCTCATCACCGAGCTTGACTCAAAGCCGACAGTGCGTCCGCCGGGGCTCAAGGGCTACTTCCAGTCAATCACGATGGGGTTCCTCTACGGAGCCCTCACGGGATTATCTGAGGGGGACAATGCTCCGTCCACCCAGGAACAGTCGGGCGTGCAAGCTGAGAAAGGGCGAGACCTGCCGACCGGAACGTTGGAGGACCGTGGAACCGATCTTGCGACTGGACGTGAGCCTGGGACATCTGGGAGATCTGCAAACAGGCTGCCACCTGATCCCAATGCTACAGGGGCACATACAACTTTCAGGCGCGATCCAGAGTCGGGGGAGGTGACACACTACCAGACTTGGGAGCCTCAATCCAATCCTCGCGACCCACATCCTTGGGAACCAACCATCCGTTTTGACGCCACAGGTGGTGCCCACTACAACAAAGTGATAGCGCAAGACATAGAGACCCCACATGTCCACGACCCCAGTACCCCTGGTGGCATTCGTTCCCCTCGTCCAGAGGAGCTTCCAAAATGAACGCTTTGATAGAATTGCAGAAATGGTTTGCTGGACACTGCAATGGTGATTGGGAGCATGGTGCCGGTATCACCATCACCACGCTCGACAATCCTGGGTGGGGAGTAGACATTAGTTTGGAAGGAACAGAACTTGAGAACAAACCGTTTGGTTTC
>JAVHLO010000729.1:408-694 GCA_031082105.1 Planctomycetota bacterium | reverse complement strand
CGCCGAAGATGTCCTTCAGAAAGAACTCGTTGCCCTCGGGCTTGAGGATATTCAGGTCGCCCAGCAGGAGTTCCTCTTTTCCGTCCTTGCGGACGATATAGGCATTCGCTTCGCACATTGTTCAATCTCCTTGCTGATCGTTGGTTTCATAAGCAGTTTCGTGAGCGCCTCGAACTATGAACAACCCCCTGAATCCCCCTTTGCCAAGGGGGACTTCAGTTCCGGTCTATCTTCGTCAATCCGCGGCGAGGCGCCGCGTCTCGATATGTTCGCGGATCATCTCCAT
>JAVHLO010000729.1:0-398 GCA_031082105.1 Planctomycetota bacterium | reverse complement strand
CCCCGCAACGTGGACCGGCGAATTGGTGACGGGCACGAGAAACTTCGCCGCCCTGGCGCTGCCGATCGCGTTCACCGCCGCCGCGGTCATCTCGCCCATCATCGAGTCGGTCAAGAGGATACCGATGGACCCGGCGACGATATCCGCTTCCGCGCAATTCACACGGATCGCATTCTCGCCTGTGGCGGCCTTGTTCGCGCCGGCCTTCAGCATGGCGCTCGTCGCGATCGCGTTCGTCCCGAGCGCGACGATCTCGATAGTCTCGCCGAACGACTTGCGCAGCCCGCCGACGATCTGCGCGCCGATCCCGCCACCCTGTCCGTCTATGACGACTATTCTCAATTCCAGGGCAATCCTACAAGACGACTGTCGTGTCTCCAGCACTGTCCTTCGCAGGC
>JAVHLO010000728.1 GCA_031082105.1 Planctomycetota bacterium | reverse complement strand
CCTGCCGGCAAGGAAGCCGGCGCTCCCGGACGTGGCCGCACGGTGCGTGGGATAGGGGACTGGATTCCCGCTTGCGCGGGAATGACAGAGGGACAGCGCGGTGCGGCACGGACTCCTCGCCTGAACACACTGCCGGCAGGGATGCCGGCGCTCCTCGGGCACAGGCGGGACGCCTGTGCTACAATGTCGGCTCGGCAGGAGCCTCGCCCTCCCGCTCCCGCACTTCTTCTCCGGCGTCTCGCCCGGGATGCCCTGCGAGAAATCGTGCCGCCGGCTGAGGTCCCGCGTCACGCCGTTGACGCCTGGTGAAATGTCCTTTCGTCCGCTGTTTGCGGGCTCGCACTGACACGAACACGCGTCGATAAAAAAAGCCCGGCAACGACCTACTTTCCCCCAACCGAGGAGTATCATCGGCCCCAGGGGCTTAACTACCGTATTCGGAATGGGAACGGGTGTGGCCCCCCAGGATTTGGGTCACCGGGCATTTTTTTTATTTCGGATTTGCGATTTCGGATTTTGGATTTGAGCGAAGTCCGTGGCCGGCAGATGCTCTGTAAAGAGCCTTCAACAGGCTTACAGATTCGCGGTCAAAAATCCGAAATCCGAAATCCGAAATTCATGGATTGCCGTAGAGCGGAAGGAAAGCGCCGAGCTTCGTCGGTTGCACACTGTGTCGCGGGAGGAGGGGACGACCCTCACCCCAACCCTCTCCCAGAGGGAGAGGGGAGCGACAAGCGGAACTGACAGAGATATGTGGTCAAGACGAACGGGCTATTAGTACCGGTAAGCTGAAGACCTTACGGTCCTTACACATCCGGC
>JAVHLO010000727.1 GCA_031082105.1 Planctomycetota bacterium | reverse complement strand
CAAGGTCTGGTACGGGGTCGGAGATGTGTTGTACGACATGATGCTGCCGCCGTTGCATCTTGGGGCCGGCGTGGCTCGACGCATAAAGGCACTGGCGAATCTGGACGTTTCCCGGACCGACCTGTCCCAGGAAGGGCACATGACGGTCACGCATGGCGACAAGCACGTCGAATTCGGTGTCTCGATCCGCCCGACGGAGTTCGGCGAGAACGTGGTTGTGCGCGTTCCGTGGAGCATTGCCCCGCAGGGCGTCGCCACCCATTCTCAAAGTCCTGCAGCAACAGAAACACCCATCCCTTTCTTCCGGCGGCCGATCGTCGGGGTCTTTCTGCAGCTTGCGACGCTGCTCGCCATTGCCGCGCCGGCGAACGCGATCTGCCTCGCAATCTCCGGCAGCGGGGCGAAGTGGCTGTTGAAAGAGACACTCCTGCTGGCCATGTGCGGGCTGTTCGTCGGCACTGTTTTCTTCCTGGCTGCGCGGGCGACGCGCGGGTTCGACAGCCTGTATCTCTTCCTTGTACTGCTTCTTTCGGGCGCGTGTCCCGCCGCATACTACTTCTTGCTCGAGTTCGCGCACGTCAAGCTGAGGTGGCTGCTGGCGGTGTGTCCGTTCTACGCAGCCTACTCGGTGGATCGACTGGGCTCGCTGAGCGCCTCGGTCTGGGCGATCTACTCCATCGGTCTTGTCGTGGCGACCATTGTCGCACTTGTTTCATCGCGTCTTCTCGCGCGGACGGCCTCGGTCGCAGCGCTGGCGATCGTGCTTCTCGCGGTTACGGGTCATGCCGCAGCGGACACGCCCGGGGAACTCAAGGTGGTTTGCGTCGAGGTCGGGACC
>JAVHLO010000726.1 GCA_031082105.1 Planctomycetota bacterium | reverse complement strand
GGGCACCGCGGGCGGCTCGGCCGGCATCTATCTCAACAACGCAGTCCCGTCGAGCACGGCCTCCACGCTCTACAACAACGGCGGTACGCTGTACTGGAACGGTTCGGCGATCGGCGGCGGCGGGATCACCAGTGACGGCAACGGGACGGCAACGCGCATTGCCTTCTGGTCCACGAGTAACAGCCAGCTCAGCGGCAGCGCAAACCTGTACTGGGACAACGCCAATTCGAGGCTCGGCATCGGCACGACCGGGCCAACACAGGCGCTCCACGTGGTCGGCGGCGCGTACTTCGGCACGATCGCGAACCCCCGCGTCGCCATCAACACCACAAGCGGCTACGGGGAGCTGTACTTTGAAAGGAGCGGGACAGCATACATCAGAACCGGCCTAGATATTGAAGGCGGTGTGGAGAACGACTACTCGATCGGCCGATT
Source organism: Planctomycetota bacterium (assembly GCA_031082105.1). Classification (GTDB taxonomy): domain Bacteria; phylum Planctomycetota; class MHYJ01; order JACQXL01; family JAVHLO01; genus JAVHLO01. The sequence continues at coordinate 454 of JAVHLO010000726.1, read as the reverse complement.
CGGATCTCCCAAGGACTTTTTCCTTCAGCAGACCACGGGCAACATCGGCATAGGTACGACCAGCCCTGCGGCGAAGCTCGAGGTCGTCTTCCCCTGGGGAGCAGGTTCTGATGCGGTTAGAATCACTCAGGATACCGGTGGCCCGACAACCGTCAACTGGACCATAAACAATGTCGGGGCGCTTACTTTCAATCCGCCGACCGGTTACGGCGGCGTGGCGATTGATCTCGGAGGCGGCTTGGCCAGTTCGGGAGACGACTTCGTACGAATAAACCCTGCCGGCGGGCAGGCGGGCGACATTCTGGATGTGATGAAGGGTGGAGTCACGCAGTTCGTTGTGACCGGGGCGGGCAACGTCGGCATCGGGACTTCGAGCCCGACCAACAAACTGCACGTAGCGGGCACCGCGGGCGGCTCGGCCGGCATCTATCTCAACAACGCAGTCCCGTCGAGC
>JAVHLO010000725.1 GCA_031082105.1 Planctomycetota bacterium | reverse complement strand
GCACTGAACAACCTCGCATGGCTGTACGTCGAGGTCAAGGCCGTGCTCCCTGAGGCGGAGTCGCTGGCCAGCCGGTCGGTCGCCGGGTACCGATCGAGACTCGAGATCCTCGACAAAGAGGGCATCGTCGCCAGGTCCGGCGGCAAGGATACCGCGGCGCTCCTGGAGAAGATCGAGTACAAACAGAAGCAGTACGTGTCTGAAATGGGAAGGGCCTTGAGCACGCTCGGTCATTCCCTGTTCCTGCAGGACAAGCACAAGGAGGCCATAGCCAGTTGGCAGGACGCGTTGTCGCTCACGTTCCCGGATGACGAGTTCAGGGCGAGACTGCACTACAATATCGGAAGGGCATACTCAAAGTCCGGCAACGCGTCCGCAGCGGAGACCTCGCTACGGGCGGCATTCCGGTTGACAAAGAAGACCGAGTTGCTGAGGCTGATCGGGGAGGAACTCGAGATACTGAGGAATCTCCGGGCACCGGAGAAGAACGCCCTGCCTTCGGATCGTCCCTCCTAGCCCCTCCTCATACCCGCCCGCCCGCCGGAGAGAAGAACGCCAGCAGGTTTATCCCGAAGTGTCTCACCGACCCGAACAGGATCAGGCATGCAACCGCTTCGTCAAGATTGCCCGCAAGCGGAATCCTGTCCGCAACGAGCTCATACATCCCGCCTGTCGGGTTCATCAGGTAGATCGCGCACAGCACTCCGGCAAGCCACGCAATTACGCTCTTCATCTGCTGCTCCATGAAATCCGTTCAGACCATCGTTCTCCAACCAACCCCTCAACCCCGAGATGGGAAGGCGCTCGGAAAGAACCACGGATGAACACGGATGGACACCGATAGACTCGCCGGTTTCTGCGCATCTGTGTTTGTCCGTGTTCATCCGTGGTTC
>JAVHLO010000724.1 GCA_031082105.1 Planctomycetota bacterium | reverse complement strand
GTAATATAGATCGTAAAGCTTCATCTTTCTTCGTTTTCTCAAACAAGACGCTTTCTTATATATTTGACAAAACGCTATTCTTGTAAATCTATTCACATAGTGAATGAATTTCATTCAGGCAAAGAAATATTTTACAAGAAGCGGTAATCCCTCAGGTTAATGCTGCAATCAGAAGATTTCCTGTCGTGATAATTATAGGGGCCGGTCAGCACTCTTCTACAGAATTAATTCAAAGACTTCAACTATGTGAGCCTTGATGATTTTTCCACATTGCAGATGGCGCACTGTATAAATAAATCTGATTAAGGTAAAATTGAATATATGATCACAAAGGTTCTCAGAAAACATGACCTCAAAAACTTTTCTTCGATAAATGAAGACCTCGCTTATTGGCTGCGCAAATCTCCGGAAGAGCGCATTGAAACAGTAGAATATTTAAGAAGACAATATCATGGAAGTTCAGCCAGACTTCAGAGAACTGCTCGCGTTATTCAACAAACATAATGTCGAGTACATGATTGTGGGCGGTTATGCACTCGCCTTTCACGGTGCTCCGCGTTATACCGGTGATTTAGATATCTACATTCGACCCGATTCCCTGAATGCAAGGCGTATTATGGCAGCAATGGAAGAATTCGGCTTCGGTTCTGTTGGGTTGACAAGCGCGGATTTTGAAAAACCGGATAATATTATCCAACTCGGAGTGCCTCCTGTCAGAGTTGATATCATAACCTCACTCACCGGTGTTTCCTGGGAAAGCGCATCTGAGAAGAGAGTTACAGGGCAATATAGCGATGTAAAGGTCTACTATATCGCTCGTGAACAGTTCATCCGTAATAAGCAATCAATGGGAAGACAAAAGGACCTCGCAGATATCGAAGCCCTTGGCGAAGTATAAATAATCCA
>JAVHLO010000723.1 GCA_031082105.1 Planctomycetota bacterium | reverse complement strand
CCACATCCATTCGACCTTGGCGGGCTGTGAGGAGTACGAACTCGAGAAGCAACTGGCGTCGTCGACGGCCGCGCACGTAGAACCGTCATTGCGGAGGTAGTAGGCCAGACCGCTGTATCCCATGGCGTATAGCTGGTCGCATGCCGCCCCGAACTGGCTGCCGCTGTAGGCTGGAAGAGACGACTCCCTCGACATGTCATCGAGTCGTACAGGTGAAGTCCACTGTGTCGCGACCCCGGAGTCGCCAATGCCGCCGTATCCGACCTCCGAGGACTCATTCCAGCCCGTGGGCTGCTCCACCGAGTTCAGCGCAACGGAGCGGCCACTTTGCGCGTTTGCCGGCAGGTTCCCGCCAGTGCGCAGCTTGCCGGAATTGTCAATCGAATAAGCCGATGCCTCAACTGACCTCCCGATCTGGCGCCGGATATACGTAGGCGCATCCGGCGGGATTTGCTCGAGCAGCATCTTGAGCGTCTCATCCTGTGGCATCTCGGTAATCGTGTATCCGAGCTGGCGCAGGATCATCGTAGCAAGCTCCTTTCCCGTCTGGGATCCGGCCCCACGCACGTCATCGTTCCAGTGAACAGCCTGTTGAGCCACCAACGCCGCCTCCTCCGCGGCTGACATGGTCTCGCCGATCTGCTGGCTCGCCCCCCAAAGATCGGTCACGACAATGTCTCCATAGGCCGAGTAGACCTGCACGCCATAGTCAGGCGATTTCTCAAAATCCAGGAAACTCCCTTTGACGGCTGCGGTCAGTTTTGGCGTGCTCACGCGGAATTCCGACCTGATCTCCTGCTTTCTTACATGCACGGCCACGCGGCCTACCGTCAGGCTCAACTGCGCGTCAATCGCGTTCTCGTCTTTGAAAAGCCTGTCCACCCTGACCTGGGCGAGGTCCTTGAGCATGACCATGCTGGAATCGCCGAACTCGAGGATTGTTCCCGACTTGAACCCTACGCAGATACTGGTCCCTTCTCCGAACCGCATACCGACGACGGCGGGGACCCAGTCGCCCTGCCCGCCGGACTGGACTTCGACGGTGC
>JAVHLO010000722.1 GCA_031082105.1 Planctomycetota bacterium | reverse complement strand
GTTCCTTCGGAGACGCCACTCCGCCCTGCGGGGCTACGTGGCTTACTACAAACATTTGCGGCGCTCAGGCTATTGCTTGGACAGGCTACTAGAGCGTCCCGAACAGCTCGCGGGCCAGTCGCGTGAAGTTGACCGCGGCTGGTGACGCGGGCGCCGCAACGACCGCGCTGAGTCCCTTTTCGAGCGCGCTTCCCACGGCGGGGTCGTTCGGGATCCCGCACTTGCAGAGCCGCCCTTGGAACTCACGTTCCATCGCGGCAAGCACTTCAAGCTGACCCGGGTCTGCGGCATCATAGCCGTTCACGACGATCCGCCATTTCCGTTCTTCGTTGCCGGCCCCGACCTTGCACGCTTGCCCCGTAAGGCCGCCGGCGACCGACGCCAGAAACGCGCCAAGCTGGGCCCGCTCGCTCTCCCTGGGACGAGCCACGAGTATGCAGGCCGGCCGCACCGCATGTTCGGCAATTATCAGCATGTCGATCGTCGAAACGCAGTCGACGATAACGTATGGCTGTTCCAGTGGAGCGCCCTTGTCCAGGGAAGCGCAAACCTGCGGTGGCGTGGGATTCTTGAGTGCTTTCGTCCCTTCCGCGGGCGCGTGACCGCCTGCGTCGCTCTCTGAGCGAACCGATGGGGCCGATGGCCGCGCGGGGTGCGCTTCGCCGCGGTTCTTCAACAACTGAAACAGCCCGCGCGACAGGTCTTCAGCGAGAGGAACGGTGCGGGCGCGAAGACCGTTCTCGTCGCTCGTGAAGCACGGGAACGGACAGACGGACAGCGGCTGCGCGGGCGCGACATTCGACGCGCCCAATGAGCCGGACCGCGATCCGCCGCGCGGCTGGGACCTGGACGCCGGCACGCCGAGGGCGCCATAGGGGCTGGTGTCGATAAGGACGGCTTCCTTGCCGGCGAGCGTCAGGCACGACAGCAGGTTGACGCCGACGGCAGTCTTGCCTGCGCCGCCGGCCACGGACCCCAGGATGAAAATCTCTCCAGGCATCAAAGCCACTTCCGCTCTTTGTAGTAGTTGTAGAGGAACGGGTATCTTTCTTTCTTCGTCG
>JAVHLO010000721.1 GCA_031082105.1 Planctomycetota bacterium | reverse complement strand
CCCATGAAGCCGCAGATTGATTGTAGAGGATGTCGCCCGTCGCGAGCCCAGACGCGTCGAATCCCGTGCCGCCGTACATCGAATCGAGGACACCCGCATTGATGTTCGACGCGTCCTGGTAGAACGACCCGTCCTGGCTGTCCAGCAGGTCCGCGTTGAGGTCCGTGTTAAGGGTCGTGTCGCTGACCGGGATCTGACCTGAGCCGCTGCCCGGCTCGTAGCCGCCGACCATGCGGGCACTGAACGCGAAGGCGTGCGCAGCGAGACGCGTGCGCGGGGAGAGTGTCTCGCCCTCGACCTCGATCTCGAACCAGAGGTCGGGAAACTGGAAGACGGTGAGCGGGATGCCGCCCGTCGTTTCGCCGACGAGCACGTTGTAGACGCCGTTCGTGACGCTGACGCTCACCGGCGTCGGGTTGCCCTCTTCAAACTGGAGGGTGCCGCCCGGCGCAGGCCCGTCATAGATGCGAAAAACCATGTCATACGTGCCCGTCAGGGCATTGCCGGAGCCGTCGGTCAGCTTCCCCTGCACGGTAAGCACCGAATCGCTGTTTGCCGCGAATGCAGCCGCCCCGCAAACCAGCCACAATGCCACAACCGCCGACACTGCTTTCCGCGCCATAAATTACGTGCTCCAAAAATAGTGTCTGACCAGAAACTGATGTCCTAGATTAATGAGTCACCACCGAGTCTCTGAGGCAGTGCTCACGGTTTGCGAACGACTGAGTCTTTTGTATGCCACGCAAGCGGCAATGTCCCTCGTTGGCAGGAAATGTATTGTCCCACAACGTACACAATGCGGGCCCAAAAGTCAAGTTAAATCTCTTGAAAATCTCTGGAACTCGACCGGACGGGGAAACCAACAACTCAAGAACCAAGAAACATGAAGAAGCCAGGTTCGACCGGATGCCGGAACAGGGGTTTCAAGAGACTCTGACGAGACAGCGGACTTCCACTCTCGTGCAAGTCTCGTTCAGTCCCTGTCGGCATTGCCGGAGAATCGAGGACCGGACATGCAACAAAGGAGATTCCGTCCACCGCAGCGGATCCGCCTGCGGCGGAAACCGAGT
>JAVHLO010000720.1 GCA_031082105.1 Planctomycetota bacterium | reverse complement strand
CTCTTGCGGTTGCGCCGTTTGCTGGATTCCCGCTTTCGCGGGAATGACATTTTCATGCTTCCTCATGAACAGGCCGGGCCAGGAAGACTCGGAAACCCGGCGGAATCGGGGCGCCAGGCGGGAACCTATGACTGAAACCGTGCTCAACAACAATGGTCCGAACAAACCCGGCGCCGCAGACGCCCGCCCGGGTTTTCTCGGCCGCAAGAGCCGTCCACTCGAGCTCATCGCCGAGAGCATCGTCAGGATGAGCGCGTGGTCGGTGATCGTCGTGCTCGCGCTGATCTTCGTCTTCATAGGCAAGGAGGCGCTGCCGATCTTCACGTCGCCGGAGGTGCGCGAGGAGGTGACCATCGGCGATCTCTTCCTGCCCGTGGACGCAGACCCGGCCTTCGACTGGCAACCGATCTCCAGAAAACCGCGCTACTCGCTCCTGCCGTTGGCGCTCGGGACACTCAAGGCGACGCTCGTCGCGCTACTCGTGGCGATCCCGCTCGGGCTCGGCGCGGCCATCTTCTCTTCCGAGTTCGCCCCGGTCTGGATGCGCGAGCTTCTCAAACCGATCGTCGAGCTGCTCGCCGGCATCCCGTCGGTCGTGCTCGGTTTCTTTGCGCTGATCGTCCTGGCCTCGTGGCTCCAGGCGGCAACGGGCTGGGAATACCGGCTGAACGCGGTGAACGCAGGGATCGCGATGGGGCTTGCGATAATCCCGACGATCTTCACCGTTGCGGAGGACGCGTTCAACGCGGTGCCGCGCTCGTACCGCGAAGGCTCGCTCGCGCTCGGCGCGAACAGGTGGCAGACCGCCTGGCGCGTCGCGCTGCCGGCCGCGTTCCCGGGCGTCTTTGCGGCCTGCGTGCTTGGCTTCGGCCGGGCCATCGGCGAGACAATGATCGTGCTGATGGCCGCAGGCAATTCGCCGATGCTGACGCTCGACGTGACAAGACCCGCCCGGACCCTTTCCGCCACGATCGCCGCGGAACTCGGCGAGGCCTACACCGACAGCCCGCACTGGAATGTCATCTTCTTCATCGGCGCGCTGCTCTTCGTGGTCACGTTCATCGCCAACCTGACCGGTCGATGGTTCGTGACGCGGTTGAAACGGA
>JAVHLO010000071.1 GCA_031082105.1 Planctomycetota bacterium | reverse complement strand
AAGGAGATGCCGACCCAAGTTCGGCATGACAGCGAATCGAATTTCATGAATAGATCGGGCTAGCTGTACTCGGATAGGCTGCTGGAAATGGACGATCGGCCGACCGCTTCCGTGGCGGGTCTGGGCAGCGCGGCAGGATGGATACTGGACTGCTCCAGGGAGACGATCTCGTCCTTGTTGTGTGTGTCCGTTTCCGTTCTGCCTGCGCGTCCTGAGCCCGCGTACGCCTACATCGCACAGCGCGGCCAGTACGATGCGTCGGCGATCCTCGAGAATATCGCGCAAGGCGCGCCGGACGATCGCGCGAAGGTCGTCGCCGTTACCGAGCTTGACTTGTGTACTCCCGTATTGGCCTTTGTGTTCGGCGCCGCGCAAATGAACGGAAGCGCGGCGGTTGTGTCGCTCGCGCGGTTGCGGCAGGAATTCTACAGGTTGCCGCGTAACGATAGGCTGCTTCGCGACCGGCTCGCAAAGGAGTTGACCCATGAACTGGGACACATGTTCGGACTCACCCACTGCCGACAGGTGACGTGCGTGATGCACCGCTCCGACAGGATCGCGCTGATAGACGCAAAATCGTCCGCGTTCTGCGCGAGATGCTCGGAGCTCTGGACCGAGTCCGCGTCGAAATGGACCGGGTGAAGGACGGCGAATCGGATTTCATGAATAGATGGGGTTAGGAGACAGTCATGACGGACAAGACCCGAATACTTGTCGCGGATGATGAGCCGGGCATGAGGAGGAGCCTGTGCGACTGGCTCAGCGAAGACGGCTATGAAGTCGTCGCAGTACCCGACGGGCCGACCGCGATCAAGGAGGTTCAGGAAGGAGACTGGAACATCCTGCTCGTCGATCTGAAGATGCCCGGCATGGACGGCCTCGAAGTGCTTGGCAAGGTGACAAAGATCAACCGGGACCTGCCGGTCATCATCGTCACCGCCTACGCGACCGTCGATACCGCGGTCGCGGCCATGAAGGAAGGCGCGCACGACTACCTGGTCAAGCCCGTCGACCCCGAGGAACTCAGCCTCATGCTCAAAAAGATCGTCGAACGCCAGAACCTCGAGAAGGAGATCCGTTTCCTGAAGAAGGAACTGACCAAGCAGTACCAGTTCGAAGACATCGTCGGCAAGAGCCGCGCGATGCAGGAGGTCTTCCAGTTGATCCGGACGATTGCGCCCATGCCGTCGACCGTCATCATCGAGGGCGCGAGCGGCACCGGGAAGGAGCTGACGGCGCGCGCGATCCACAACAACAGTCCGCGCGCCAAGGGACCGTTCGTCGCGCTCGCGTGCGGCGCGCTGGCCGAGAATCTCCAGGAAAGCGAACTGTTCGGCTACGAGAAGGGCGCGTTCACCGGCGCGCTAACCCAGAAGAAGGGAAAACTGGAGCTGGCCGGCGGAGGCACTCTCTTCCTCGACGATGTCGCCGACCTGTCGCCGAAGACCCAGGTGGACCTTCTGAGGGTGATCCAGGAAAGAGAAATCAGACGGCTGGGCGGCGATACGCCCATCAATGTGGACGTGCGTGTCATCGCGGCCACAAACCGCGACCTGAAGCAGTTGATCCAGGATGGAAAGTTCAGGGAGGACCTCTTCTACCGGTTGAATGTCATCAAGGTCCACCTGCCTCCCTTGCGCGAGCGAAAAGAGGATATCCCGCTCCTTGTCAACCGGTTCATTCTCAAGTACAACATAGAATGCGGCAAGAAAGTCGAGTTGCTCTCCGGCGAAGCCATGCGTCTCCTGATGTCCTACGATTGGCCGGGCAACGTGCGCGAGCTCGAAAACGTAGTAGAGCGCGCCGTGGTCGTCTCGGACGGGCCGATAGTACAGGTGCAACATGTCCCGAAGGAACTCGCCGAGTCAAAGGGAAATCCTGCGGCCTGTGCCGACGCCGGCGTCGGGAAGGACCTGTCTCTTGACGAAATGGAGAAGAAACACATCCGATCCGTCCTTGACCGGACAGGCGGCAACATCCAGGAGGCCGCGAAGCTGCTTGGCATCCACCGCGTCACGTTGTCGAAGAAGCTCAAGCGCTTCCGGGTAACCTAGCAGCCTATCCGCGTAATGGCATGAGCGCCGCAGATGTCTGTAGTAAGCCACGTAGCCCCGCAGGGCGGGTTGGCGTCTCCGAAAGAACGGCACTCCGCTGCGGCTTCGTGCCTTGCTACAAACTGCGTTACTCGGACAGGCTGCTAGGGTCCTGAGTCCACGAGATCTGAAACAAGATTCAAGATCTTGACAACCCGGAAATCGCCAAGACGCCAATGCCGGGATTTTCGCGAATTTTCAACGTATCCGGTCCCCTATTCGTCAGGGAATGTCGACAGGGACTGAACGAGACTTGCACGAGACTGGAAGTTCTGTTGTCTCATCAGCGTCTCTTGAAGTCCCCGTTCCAGTATCCGGTCGGATCATCCTTGTTCGTGATTCTTGGCGCTCATGACGTTTTCGCGCCTCTTCATGAACAACCCTGGCTAGGGAGCGTGCTGTTCCCGCCACTGTCACAATTCGCAACGCCGCGTAGCAATTTGCAGTCTCGCGCGTAATTTCTTTACGCGAATGCGCTTATGAATGTGGCGCACGCGATCAGTCGCATTTCGCTACGCACAGGCGCTTGACCATGCCCGCGGTGTCGCGCCATCATGTCCTCGCTTCTTCTTGCAATGCAAGGCGTTACTTCGCCGGACGCGATTCTCCGGCAAGTGGTACGCCAGTTGCTTTCCTCTCCACGGGGCGACGCCGAGAGAGATGCGCGCCTGGAAACCCTTTTGCGTGCCAAATTGAGGAGTGCCTACAGTGAAAGACGAGCGAAACCAATGTCCATTTCTCACTCAGACTGTCGTCTCCTTCTGCAGCGCCTTTCCCATCAGGAAGCCGATCCCCGGCTCGAACCTCTCCGCGACGAACAGTCCGTGCTCGTGCGGCGCTCACCAGCGCTGTCCCGTCTTCATTGACTCCGCCCATGTGCAGCCGGATCCCGAGGGTGCCGAGGCCCGAGTCGAGCCGGATGACGCGCCCGAGTGCGTCTGGATCAGACAGGAGGGCGTTGCGTATCGACTCTGCACGAAAGACTACGACTGCGCAAGCTGCTCCTTCGAGCAGATGCTGATCAGCAAGGACGGCAAGTACAAGGAATCGCCGGAGATGCGCGAGGAGGTCGCGAGGCTTCGAGAGATGCCGGCGGCGCAGCGACGCTGCAAGTACATGCTTCTCAACGGCAGGACGTTCCGTGAGCCGTGCCACTACGGGTTCGAGTGCTGGCACTGCCCGACATATCAGCGCCTGAGAGGCGCCGTTCTGCAGCCTCAGCCGGTGTAGCCGCAATGCCAGTAGTTTAGGCCCAAAACGACGGAATGACAACCTGTCGCCCTTAAGGAGATCCATCATGCCCGCTGAGGCATCACTGCCCAAACTGGTGGATGAGATCGTCGAGCGCCACCGGTACGAAGACTACGCGCTTGTCGGCATCCTGCAAGACCTGCAGAAGGAGCTGCGCTGGCTTCCCAGGGAGGTCCTCCGCCAGGTTGCGGACCGGCTTGACGTTCCACTCAGCCGGGTCTACGCCATTGCGACCTTCTACAAGGCGTTCAGTCTCAAGCCGCGGGGGAAGCACCTGATGCTCTCGTGCCAGGGTACGGCGTGCCACGTGAGAGGCGGCGCGCGGATACTCGAGAACGTCGAACGCCAATTGGGGGTCAAGACCGGTGAAACCACGCGCGACGGACAGTTCACCGTCGAGAAAGTCCGCTGTGTCGGCTGTTGCAGCCTCGCGCCGGTCGTGATGATCAACGCCGACACGCACGGCAGGCTGACCTCGGACAAGCTGATGAAGATCATCAAGAAGTACGAGTAGCGGACAGTCTTCGGGAGCCGGACCGTCTTTGCCCCCCCCCGATTCGGATCAGCGAACCCATTGCGGAGAGGAACGCGTCATGAAGATAAGAACGATGAACGACCTCTACGCGGCCCGGCAGGCCGGCATCGCGTCGCTCTATCCCGCGAAGACGAAGTTCACCGTCAGCACGGCAACCTGCGGCCTGGCCACGGGCGCAAGGCCGGTGCTCGACGCCGTCAAAGAAGAGGCGCGGGCGCTCGGCGCGGACCTCATCGTCTCCCAGGCCGGGTGCATCGGTTTCTGCGAGGTGGAACCCGTAGTCCTCGTATACTGCGCGCCGGGACTCACGCTTGTGTACAAGGAGATGAACGCTGAGAAGGCGAGGGAACTCGTCCGCGAAATCATGAAAGGAAACGCGAAGAGCGAGTGGGCGCTCTGCAAGATCCTCGTCAACGGAACCACGGACGGCAAGCCGGCCGGGCCGTCGCGGGAGACGGCCAGGTGGCTCGAGCTGGCCAGCGGTATCCCCGCCATCGAAGACGTGGGCTTCTACAGGAAGCAGATGAAGATCGCGCTGAGGAACTGCGGCTTCATCGACCCGAACAACATCGAGGAGTACATCGCGCGCGGGGGCTACACGACGCTCCACAAGGTCCTGTCCCAGATGCCGCCTGAGCGGGTGATCGGCGAGATCAAGGAATCGGGCCTGCGCGGCCGCGGCGGCGCGGGATTCCCGACCGGCATGAAATGGGAGTTCTGCCGCAAGGCGCCCGGCGACGAGAAGTTCATCATCTGCAACGCCGACGAAGGCGATCCCGGCGCGTACATGGATCGCAGCATCCTCGAAGGCGACCCGCACAGCGTCCTCGAGGGGATGATCATGGGCGCGTTCGCGATCGGCGCGAGCCAGGGGATCATCTACGTGAGAAACGAGTATCCGCTCGCCATCGAGAACCTCACCACCGCCATCAGGACCGCGGAGGCGCGCGGCCTGCTCGGTCGGGACATTCTCGGCTCCGGCTTCAGCTTCGCCATCAAGCTCAGCCGGGGCGCGGGCGCGTTCGTCTGCGGCGAAGAGACTTCGCTCATGGCCTCGGTCGAGGGCAGGACGGGCGAGCCTCGACAGCGCCCGCCCTTCCCGGCGCAGAAGGGATTGTGGAGCAAACCGACCAACATAAACAACGTCGAGACCTGGGCCAACGTCCCCGAGATCCTCGCCAGGGGCGGCAAGTGGTACGCCGGTATCGGGTCCGAAAAGAGCAAGGGCACAAAGGTCTTCTCGGTCGTCGGGAAAGTGAAGAACACCGGCCTTGTCGAAGTGCCGATGGGCATCTCGCTGCGCGAAATCGTCTTCGATATCGGCGGCGGCATACTTGACGGCAGAAAATTCAAGGCGGTACAGACCGGCGGACCCTCCGGCGGTTGCATACCCGAACGGTTGCTCGACGTGCCGGTCGACTACGAGAAACTGACCGAAACCGGCGCGATCATGGGTTCCGGCGGCATGATCGTCATGGACGACCGCACGTGCATGGTGGACGTAGCGCGGTACTTCCTCGATTTCCTCAAGGAGGAATCGTGCGGCAAGTGCGTCCCTTGCAGGGAGGGGATACATCGCATGCTCGAGCTGCTGGAGAACATCTGCCAGGGCAAAGGCGCCGAGGGCGACATCGAACTGCTCGAGGACATTGGCGCCGCGGTGAAGGACTTCTCGCTCTGCGCGCTCGGCGGGACCTCGCCCAACCCGGTGCTGACCACGATCAAGTATTTCAGGAACGAATACGAGGCGCACATCAAGGACCACAAGTGCCCGGCGGGCGTCTGCCGCGCGCTGATCTCGTATTCCATCAGCAAGGAGAAATGCACCGGTTGCGGGGCCTGCGTCAAGGTCTGTCCGGCGGAAGCGATCTCGGGCGAAAAGAAGAAACCCCACGCATTGAGCCCCGCGAAATGCATCAAGTGCGGCGCCTGCGAGGAGACGTGCAAGTTCGGCGCGGTCCTGGTGACGTAGCGCGGCTGCGAATTCGGGATTGCGGAAAAACCCCGGACAGAGCGGCCGTTTCAGTGAAGGGGCGAGAAGATCGGCAGACTGCAGGTTTCACCTTATCACCCGTTCACCTTGTCATAGTCGTTTGAAGGAGACACAGAATGCCGTCCCTCACTATCGATGGAACGCAGGCAACCGTGGAGTCCGGCTCGACAGTTCTGGATGCCGCGAAGAAGCTCGGCATCGAGATTCCGACCCTCTGCCATCACGAGCATCTTCTCCCGTACGGCGCATGCCGGCTCTGTACGGTCGAGATCACGCAGCGCGGCGCGACCAGGCTCCAGGCCGCCTGCGCCTACCCGGCCGAGGAGGGGATCTCCGTCCGGACGAACAGCTCCCGCATCCTGAAGGGCAGGAAGCTCATGATGCACTTTCTCCTTTCCCGATGCCCGGACGTCCCGGCGGTCCGCAAGAAAGCGGCGGAGTTCGGGATCACCCGCCCGCGGTTCGCGCCCAAGAACGAAAAGTGCATCCTCTGCGGTATGTGCGTGCGGGTCTGCAATGAAGTCCTCGGCGCGAGCGCCATCGGCTTTGCCGACCGCGGGATATTCCGGCGCGTGGAACCGGCGTTCGCGCAGCCTTCCGAGGCGTGTCTCGGCTGCGGGGCGTGTACGTTCGTCTGCCCGACCGGACACATCCAGATGGAGTCTCAGACCCGCGACTTCTGGCGCGACAAGCTCGGGGCCGAGCAGCGTCAGTGCCGCTACGCGCGCATGGGCCTGGTCGCCCACAAGGTCTGCCCGAGGAGTTTCCAATGCCAGAAGTGCGAAGTGGACCAGGCGATGGAGGAAACCCTCAAGACCCACCCCGCATTCGTGGCGCGACCGGTCGAGCGGAAGCTGCCCGTGACAATAGAGGAGTTCACGGTCATGCCGCAACTGTACTTCGCGAAGAACCACCTGTGGCTGAAGCGACTCGACGGAAAGGTGAAGGTGGGCATTGACGACTTCGCGCGAAAGGTCATCAGCAGGGTCGACGACATCGTGATGCCGTCGGCGGGCGACACGCTCAGCCGCGGCGAAGCGGTCTGGGAGCTGCGGAGCGGGGGCAGGACGCTCTCGTTGCGCACGCCGCTGGGCGGCAGGTTGATCGACGTCAACACGGACCTGCTCACCGACCCGTCGCTGGCGACGAAGGACCCGTACTATCGCGGCTGGCTTGCGCTTGTGTGGCCGCGTGAGGAGGAGTGGCGCGAGACCGCAGGTCGGCTCCAGTCGGGTCGTGCCGCGGAGGATTGGTTCGCGTCGGAGGCCGAGCGGCTCTATCACTGGTCCGAGCCTGCCGGCAAGGCGATGGCCGCCGACGGCGGTCGGTTGATTCCCGATCTGCCGGGCAAGCTGAGCGAGACGCAATGGAAGGCGCTCACCGGCGCGTTCTTTGCAGACGTGTAGCCTCAACCGTTCGTGAGTCTACGGTTCGGCGTGCAGTTCGTAGTGGCGACTTTAGTCGCTCGTTCGACCAGCGACTAAAGTCGCTACTACGAACAAGGGCAACCGTGCCGGATTACCGTTTCCCTACGGTCACCGTACTGATTCCCGTGAGCGTCGCCTGCCGTAACCCACCATGCCGCGCTGTGCGCACATCGACAGGCCGCCCGCAGGGGCCGCTGCGCAGCCCCCGCGGGCTTCCTGCCGACAAGTCGTGATGGCGCTATTTGCCCGCCGGTATCTTCAGACTGGCCTTCGCGTCGGTGCCGGAGCCGATGAGCTCCATGTTCTCCGCCTTGACAAGCTTCGTGAAGTACACGTTGTCGTTCCGCCAGCTTGTCGTCTCCATCTTCTTGCCGTCGTACTCCATCTCCCACACTATCTTCTGCGTGTCGAAGCTACCGCCCTTCACGGTGACCTTCTCGGCTGTCTTCGAGACCTCTCTGCCTTTTACCTCGGCGGTCCCCGCCGGCTTCTCCATGATCTTCAGCTCGACGCCCTCTTTGCCGGACAGGCCGCCGTAGGCCTTCGTCACGTTGCCGTCCTTGTCGCTGAGATACGCGAAGACGACCTGGTCCTGTCCCACGAGATACTGGTACTCGACCCAGAATTTGCCGTCCTGCTCTCCGACGACCGCCCATTTCTGCTTCATCCCGGAGGCTTCCCATTCCGCCCACTGGCCCACGGCCGGATTGGCATGCAGGCTGATCTTGTAGGGCGCCTGGGAGTCCTTGATCCAATCGGCGCTTCCGCCTGACGACAACCCGCCGCTTTCTGCCGGCTGGGTCGGGTCCTTCACGACGGGGCCGGTAAGGCTCTCGCACCCCACGGCGACTGCAAAGCTGACAACGCAAAGAAGCGCAATGGCGAATTTCGACATGTGATAATCCCCAAAATTCTCTCAAATCGGCATCAACAAGACTTCTCGGTCGCCATGAGCCTGGAGCGCGAACAACCTCCTTTCCGGCCTCCCGGACCGTCCGGCAACAAGAATCGTGAAGTCAAAGGGCGATCCGCGCACTCCGCGAACCGCCTTCGCGCCATTAACCATGATATCAGACCGCAAGTCAAGAAATTCCGGCGGCCGGGGCGCAGAGACCGCGTAGCGAGTTCGTAGTAGCGACTTTGGCCCGCATTATTTACGAACGCGGCGACCTGCTGCTCGAGTTCGTAGTGACGCCGTGAGCGTTGGCCGTTCGAGCGCCTGACGGCGCCACTACAAACTGTCGGCCTTCGCCGAAGGTTCGTAGATAATGCGGGTCAGTCGCTCGCCCGACCAGCGACTAAAGTCGCCACTACGAACCGGGCGTGCGCCATGCCGGTTTTCCTTGATGCAGACCGGATCTTGAAATAGAATGCCCGGCATGGGAACGCAATTGTACCAGCTTTTTCTGCGTGGCGGGCCGGTGATGTACCCGCTCGCCCTCTGTTCGCTCATCGCGCTGACGGTCGTCATCGAGCGGCTCCTCTTCCTGCGCGCGACGCGCAAGGCGATCGCCGGGTTCCTCCCCCCGCTCAGGCAGGCGGTCTCGGGCGGCCAACTGCCGGAGGCGATGAAGCTCTGTGACGGCGCGCCCACATGGCTGGGGCGGCTCTTCCGCAGCGGGCTTTCGCGCATGTCGCTCGGCCAGAAGGAGGTCCGGACGGCGTTCGTCGAGGGGTCCGCGCTCGAGGTGCCCTACCTGGAGAAGTGGATCGGGATACTGTCGACTATCGCGCACGTCGCCCCGCTGCTCGGCCTGCTCGGCACGGTGACGGGGATGATCAAGTGTTTCCAGGAGATCCAGCGCGTGACGGGCGGCGGCGCGCCAGTGAGCCCGACCAACCTCGCGGGCGGCATCTGGGAGGCGCTCATAACGACCGCGGCGGGGCTGATCATCGCGATCCCCGTCTACATCGCCTACAACTATTTCGTCGTGGCCACCGGCCGGATCGTGAACGAGCTCGAGCGCTACGCCGCCGAGATGGTCGACATCGTCTTCTCGCGCGAGCGCCGGATGCAGCGGACGCTCAATTTCGGCCCGGGCGGCAAGAGTTCCGCGCCGGCCCAGGCCCAGGCCGTTCCCGCCGCACCCGCCGGCGCGCCTGCGTCCGCAAGGCCCGCGGAAAAGCCCCCGCTCGCTACTTCACTGACAGGGGGAAACTCGTCCGCCGGCGAAAAAGCGGCCGCCACCGAGCCCTAGCCCGGGCTGCTCATGAAAACAAAGGGAATGTCATTCTGCGGGGCGAAGCGATGAAGACACGGGAATAGCCCGCGCTGGAAGGAAGGCTACCGGTGAGCACGGACAATTCCACGGCCAGGACAGCAGACAGGGTCTCCGACCGTATCGCTTTCAAGACGAGGATTGCGCGAGTTGCCCTCATTGTCGCAATTGCGGGGGTGGTTGCCTGCACAGTCATCGCCTACCAGGACAGGGTTGCGAGAGAGGAAGCCGAACAGCAGCGAGAGATCGAGCGAAGCAAGTATCTTGAACTTTCCGCCTCCGCAAAGACGGCAAAGGAAGAAGCGCAAAGAGAAAGAGACGCGGCACTGCGCAAGCTGGACGAAATCGAGGAATCGCTCGGAGAGCAGAACAAGGCGCTGACAGCCGAGTTGAGAAGGCTGACAACGCTTGAAGAGGCGCATGCCGCTGAGAACGCGGGACTCAAGGCGGAGCTGCAGAAGGCTGCGGCGGATGCCCGCGAAATGGCCGATCGGGTTGAGGTTGTCTCGGAACCCGCAGTTGAAATTGCGGGCGATCAGACCGGGTCTCCAATTGCGGGCGAAGTGATGGCGGTCAGTACCCGGCCCGACCTGAACCTGATGATAATCAACGTCGGAAAGAACTGCGGCCTCGCGCCGGGCGACCAACTCAACGTCTACAGGGGTGACAAGGTTATCACCAAGATCCAGATTGAGAAAGTGGAGAGGGACTGGGCTGCGGCGAGTAGCCTGAAGGAACTCGAGGTGGAGCCGGCACAGGTGGGCGACAGCGTGCGCCCTTAGCCGTACTGTTTCCCATAGGCGTCAAATAGGATCCGACATTTTGGAATTTGGCGCTTGTGATTTGGTGTTTGGTGCGCTGATCTATTGCCGATGCTTCATTCGCGGCCAATTCTCTTGGGGTAGGCGGGAACTGCGCTGTAACCCTGAGTAAACAATCCCGGATAGGAGGCCTCCTCTGAGACCGCGACGGATATCACAACTGTACCGCGCCGGGCTGGTCAGCTTCGAAGACCTCACGTGCGGGAGCGGCGGCGAGATGCGCAGGATCCTCGAAGAGGCGCGCAACTTCGCCGCGTCGGATGCGCCGATGCTCATCGTCGGCGAGACCGGCACGGGCAAGAACCTGCTCGCGCAGGCGATCCACAACGCCGGCCCGCGCAGGAAGTGCCCGTTCTGCGAGATAAACTGCGGCGGGATATCGGAGACGCTCCAGGAATCGGAGCTCTTCGGCCACAGGAAGGGCGCGTACACCGGCGCCGATTCCGACCGCGAGGGGGTGCTCCAGACCGCGCGCGGCGGCACGCTGTTCCTCAACGAGATCGGCGATATCTCGCTCTCCGCACAGAAGCGGCTCCTCGATGTCGTCGAGTACCGAAAATACCGGAAGCTCGGCGACGACAAGGAGATCGAGACCGACGTGCGGATCATCGCCGCGACGAACGTCGATATCGAGGGACTGCGGCAGAAGGGCGCGTTCCGGGACGATTTCTATTTCCGGCTCGCGTGCCTCAAGGTGGAGCTGCCCCCGCTCCGCAAGCGGCGCGAGGATGTCCCGACGCTCGTGGACCGGTTCCTGGAGGAGTTCTCCGAGCTGGAGAAAAAGCCGGCGGCGGGAGTCGAGCCGGACGCGATGGGCGAGCTGGTCGAGTACGACTGGCCGGGCAATGTCAGGCAGTTGAGATTCGTCGTCTGGCACGCGCTGCTCCAGGCGAAGGGCGGGAAGATTGCGCGCGAACACGTATTGAAGGCGACCGGGCTTGACGAGGCGAGGAAGGACGCGCAGAACCTCGAACCGCTCGAGGAGGTCGAAAAAAAATACATCCTCAAGGCGCTGACCGTCACCAACTGGAACAAGTCGCGCACCGCGCAGATACTGAAACTCTCCCGCCCCGCGCTCGACCGCAAGATACAGGCGTACAACCTTGCGCGCAGGTAGGCGGTAAGGCGATTGAACAGGGACTTGAAGAGGCTTGGAGGAGACAGGGTCGGAATCCCGACTTCTACCCCGCCCAAAGGCCCATCAGCGCACCCCGCGTAGGACTAGCCTGTTGCACTCCTTCAGCCAGGC
>JAVHLO010000719.1 GCA_031082105.1 Planctomycetota bacterium | reverse complement strand
TGCTGTCTTGTACTCCTCGACGTCTCTGACCGAAAGTGACGACAGCGGCTTATTTCCGAAGGCCGCCCTCAGGTGTTTCAGGCTCCTCTCGTCCCTGTGCCAGGAACGTTTTCCCGCACGGGCGTAGGCCATGTATTCATCCGCGACCTCGTTGAAGGGCTTCTTCTCGATCTCCGGCAGGCCGGAGACCCCTTCAACCATCAACGCCCTTATCTTAGCATTTAACGCCACGATTGCAACAGTTTTGCTGCTGCCCGCCTTGACCACATGACGGCGCCCTTGGCCGTCGCGGTAGTCAACGACCCATGTGTTCATCTTGGCGTGCTTCCAGACGCTGCCGCGTGGTAGTAGGTGCATGTTGCTTTCCTCCTTGTTGTTTCTTCTTGCAGGTGTCGAGCGTATCTTCGAGTGGAATCCGAGCCATGCAAGACAATCCTAGTCATTGAACCCGCCCCGCCTGTGTTTCCGCAAGAACTCTTCAATGTCCTCCCGTCGAAAACGCACGGACCGCCCGATTTTTACGTACGGGATGCGCCTCTGGCAAACCCACTTGCGGACGGTCTGTTCCCGGACGCCCATGTATCGGGCGACCTCTGGAACCGTCATCAGCACGTCGGTGGCCCCGTCGCGAGGCGGAGTCCGCTCGCCGGACGATGGTTCGGAACGGTCGCCCGGCTTGCTGCACGCGCTCTCTTTCGGGCGCGAATCGGTTGTCAAGTCACACGCCGCAGGAGAATCGGTCGTCTGCGGTGCTGAACTGCCGTGCGCCTGCCCGGAGGACTTGCCGGACGCATCCGCGCGCGTACTCGCCCGCAGGGCGTTGCAGACCGTGCTCTTGCCGATCCCGAGCGCATCTGCGATCTGCCTGACGGACCTCCCCGCCTTCCGTAGCTCGAACAACTTCTCGGGGTCATACTGTACGCGCGGGCGGCCGGGTCTCTTTGGTTGTTTTTGGACGACGCCGGCGGCGTCCTCTTTCACGGCTACTCCCGCTTCCGCCCGGCAGGCGTTCAAGTTCTCTGCAGACTTGCGGACCTCACCGCCTCCACGTATGGACGTGTAGGGAGACTTCGACTTGACCATGATTTCGACGTTGTGCGCCACCAGACGCTGAACTACCCGCTGTCGTTTTTCTTCGG
>JAVHLO010000718.1 GCA_031082105.1 Planctomycetota bacterium | reverse complement strand
TGTTTGTAGTAAGCCACGTAGCCCCGCAGGGCGGAGTGGCGTTTCCGAAGGCACGGCACTCCGCTGCGGCTTCATGCCTCACTACAAACTGCGCCACTCGGGCGGGCTGCTGGGCGGATTCTCGAAGCGCAAGGCTCGATGTCATCAGCGGACCGGCTTGCGGCCGTAGGGCATGACGCTTTCCATCACCATCCGGACCATCTCGACCTTTTGCTTGGAGCCCTTCTCCATGAGGGCGTCGACGCGGTCGTAGAATTCGCGCCGGACGTCCTGCCCCCGGGCGCGCGGGCGGCAATCGGTGAGGTCGCTGACGGTCGTGCCGAGCGTTTCCGCAAGGGAGACGAGGAGAGCAAGTCTCGGCGACTTTTCGCCGCGCTCGATCCTGCCGATGGTGGACACGTCGCATCCCGCCAGATGTGCGAGTTCTTCCTGGGACAGCTTCTTCGCCTTCCGCATCCTCCGCGGTCTGTTGCCGAATTGTCTCTCGAATTCGCCTCGATTTTTGCTTGACACGTCCGCATCAATCTGCTAGATTGCCTTCTGGCGTTCGAGAGTCGTTGAGTTTCGGGAAAGTAGCGCACACATCACCGGGGCGGAGAATCGACACATTGCTTGATTGAAACTCAAAGGCGATGGTCTTTCAAGCTAAGGCTTTCTTTCGGAGAAGTAATCATGGGCACGCGGTTACCGTTGTCTCTTGTGGTCGCTGTTCTTGTCGCGGCGATACTGTCCTGCGAATCCGGCGCGCCCAGGAGCGGGAAGAGCGACGCCCTGAAGTCCATCGACGAGACCTCGCTTCCCCCCGTAACCGGCCGCATCGAGTTGACGATCCACGAACTTGCGCGACTTCAGGTCCCGCAGCATCCGGACCTGTTCTGCTGCTTCTTTGGCGCGCCTGAAAGCTCACAGCCCAAGGTCATCGCGTGGTATTGGCGTTCGAACAACCGCCTCATGGCCGCATATGAGATTCGCGTGTCACTCTTCGAGCCGGAGCCGGCTCAGGATGGGGTCGCCTTCGGCGACGTCCGGAAGAATCCCGACAAGGACGTCGCAACGTGTCTGACGAAAGTGACGCTGCGCGACGCGCGAAGGGACCTTCTCTTGTTCGAAGGAACCGAGCAGTTCGAGATCGGCGAAGGCGGCAAGAAGGAAGAGGCGCGCTTCCG
>JAVHLO010000717.1 GCA_031082105.1 Planctomycetota bacterium | reverse complement strand
CCGCCCATTGGTCGAAGGCCTTCGTCTCGAGGTTCAAGCCCTTGTTCATCACCGGCTGCCACGACTCGCCCCGGTCCAGAGAGCGATAGATGCCGCCAGCGAGCTTGCCGCTTTCTTCCTTTGACGGAACGGTGCAGTAGAGGACGATCAGTTTTGCCTTCGCGTTCGAGCCGCCGGTGAAGGAATAGAACTCGTTGCCGGGGATTCCAGTCGTCTTGCGCGCCCACTTTTTCCCGCCGTCGTCGGACCGCCAGATTCCCTCCGAGGTCGCCGCAAGACACGCGCGCCTGTCGACGGGGCTTGTCTGATCGAAGTGAAAGGCGATCGCGGTTCCACGCGGTCCCTCGCACCGCGACCAGTTTTTGCCGGCGTCCGCGGAACGGTACACGTCTTCTTCCACACCGGTGAGCATAAGGCCGGGATTCCCCGGATCGATCGCAATCTCGCCGATCGGTTCGCCGGGCAGGTTGCCGACGCCTTCCCATTTCTCGCCGCCGTCCTTGCTGATCTTCATCCCTTGTTGCCAGCCCTGCGCCGCGTAGATGATGTTCGTGTCGGTCGGATGAAAGGCGGGCTTGCATCGCGTGCTCGATCTGAGCTGGCTGAGGTGGATCATCTTCCAGTTCTGGCCGCCGTCGGTTGTGATGTACGCGCCGCTCATGTCGCAGTTGATCATCATGAGCTTCGGGTCGGCGGGCGAGATCGCGGGCGCGAACATGGCACCGCCGCCCGACAGGCCGACCGGCTGCCACGCGGCCTTCCCCGCGCCCGGCTTCTGCTGCGGACTGGCGCTCGCGGCAAAGAGCAACAAGACGGCAGTCGCGGCGAGAAGGTGAATTCTCGTCTTCATCTGTGGCTCGAGTTGTCCTGTGGTAACGGGTTCTTGATGTACTTCTTCTGGCAGGTCATACAGAGGTCGAACTCTATGAGCTTGTAGACCTCGTCGTTCATCTCGGTTGCGCTCCTGTTCGCAAGCTTCTTGAGCAGCGCCGCGATCTCGGCCTTGAAATCTCTGCGCAGATCGTCCTCGGAGAGTTCCATCGGGTCGTACGCCGCCTTGACCTCGATCTTCACCTCGTAGCGCACGGGCGCGTCGAGGAGCAGCCCGTTTCCGCAGATGTCGCAAGTGAGATGGTCCATTGAACCTCCATGGAGCGCAGCTAACGCCGCCTCCCTATCGACCGCTGCCCGCTGGTTCACGAAATTCGATTTGCCGTCCTGCCCCCGACCGCGGTCGGGGGCGTCTCCTTGATCGAAGGGCCGGGCGCGCGGCAAAGGAGATTCCGTCCACCGCAGCGGATCCGCCTGCGGCGGAAACCGAG
>JAVHLO010000716.1 GCA_031082105.1 Planctomycetota bacterium | reverse complement strand
TGTTAGAGCACGCGCCCGGCGATGTCAAGCAAAAAACGCGAAAGAGGGATGGGGGGTCCCGCTCGTGCTCGCGCGCACTCTTGCTCTTGCTCATGCTCGTGCTCTTGCTCGTCGAATGGAGAGCACGCGCAGGAGCACGAGTCTGACAGCAGGACGCGGTTGCAGCGGAGACACAGAGGCTACACAGGGACCACGTGCCGGCCGGCCGATTGCCTTGACACGCATTGCGGGGTTTTGATATGATTCTCTTGTCAAGTCTGGAGACGCGATGACACCGAAGGCGACAGTCCTGGGTCTGATGTCGGGCACGTCGTGCGACGGCGTATCGGCGGCGATCGTCCGGTTCATCGGCAGGCCGCCGGCCGTGCGCTTCCGGCTCCTCTACAACCACACATTCCCGTACCCGCCCCGGCTGCGTGCCACGCTGCGCGCCGCCTCGGGCGCGGACGTGCCGACCCTCTGCGCGCTGAACTTCGAACTCGGCGACATTCTAGGCAAGGTCGCAGCGCGCGCGATCTCCGAGAGCGGGCTCGGCCGCCGCGGGGTCGACCTGATCGGTTCGCACGGCCACACGGTCTGGCATGTGAGCCCGAGGGCGGGCCGGCGGGCCGACGTCGGCAGGGCCGCGTTCCCGTCTCGACCCTCGACCCTGCAGATCGGCGAGCCGGCGTTCATCGTGGAGCGGACCGGCGTGCCGGTCGTGGCCGATTTCAGGCCGCGCGACATGGCGGCTGGCGGCGAGGGCGCGCCGCTCGTGCCTTTCGCTGACTGGGTCTTTTTCGGTCCAGGGAGGCGCGACGCCCGGCCAAGGCGGCGGGCGGGCGTGCCCGTCGCGCTCAACATCGGCGGGATCGCGAACGTCACGGTCCTTGCGCCAAGGTTGAGCGACGTCGTTGCATTCGATACCGGGCCGGGCAACTGTCTCATCGACGAAGCTGCGCAGCTCGCGAGCCACGGCGCGACGAAGTACGATTCCGGCGGAAGGCTCGCCGCGTGCGGGAAGATCGACCAACGATTGCTCGACGGCTTGCTCGCGCACGAGTATTTCGCCTTGCGCCCGCCGAAATCGACCGGGCGAGAGGTCTTCAACCTGCCTGCGCTGCAACTGGACATTTATCCTTCCCCGCACCTCGTCCCCACGTTAACGGAGCTGACGGCGGTTACGATCCACGATGCGGTGAAGCGGTTCGTCGCGCGCGGGCGCGATTTCCGTGGTTCCGTGGAATCCGTGATCGTCGGCGGAGGCGGCGCGAAGAACGGAACATTGATGCGCAGGCTCGCGGCCCTTTTCGAGCCGGTGCCGGTGGTCACCACTGAAACGTACGGCGTCCCCATCGAGGCGCGCGAGGCGATGGCGTTCGCGCTGCTCGCGTACTGCACACACCTCGGTGTGCCGTCAAACGTGTCGTCCGCGACGGGCGCGCGGAATCCGGTCGTGCTCGGGAAGATCTGCAGGTAGGATAGGGCCACAGAGGCACGGAGACACGGAGGGACGCCGAGGTGACTGCGCG
>JAVHLO010000715.1 GCA_031082105.1 Planctomycetota bacterium | reverse complement strand
CGAAGATTCTCACCGACAAGGATATGGAAGGGATGCCGGCCGGCAAGGAGGACCGGTTCTTCTGGCTGCTCGACCGGATCGTGCGCAGGGAAGGGATCGGCGACATCCTCGCCGACGGCACGCACTGGGCGGCGCAGAGGATCGGCAAGGGCGCGGAAGCGTTCGCGCACAACAACATCAAGAAGCACGAACAGCTTCCGCTGAAGCTCTCGATGCTGAACCCCATCTACTTCCTCATGTATTGCACAGGCGAGAAGGCCAACATCACGCAGATCGAGGGAAATTTCCCGCAGGCGCCATTCCCGACGATGAAGGAGCGCGAGGAGTTCGTGAAGGACTGGGTCCAGGTCCCGGACGAGAAGTTCAAGAAGTACCTTTTGGAATGGGAGCCGCGGGGAGAGAAGTCGATCCCGTTCTACCCGACGGTCGAGGCGACCTGCGACATCGTTGATTGGCAGGAGATGATGCACTACATTGACGACTGCACAGGCACGTGCGCCGGCCTTTCGGCGTTCCCGTTGAAGCCCGCCTACCACATCCACAACATCCCGAAGTTCATCTCCGCGGCGGCCGGGATGGAGATGGACGAGGCCGGGCTCATGCGCATCGCGCGAAGAAACCGGACCCTCGTGCGCGCCGTCAATGTGCGCAGGGGCCTGCGCAGGGCCGACGAGAAGCCGCCCGACGACCACTGGAAGAAACGGTTCCCCGAACTCGAAAAGAAGTTGCTGGACGGGTACTACGCTTACAAGGGCTGGAACATGGACGGCATCCCGACTAAGGAATCTCTTCGCGACCTCGGCTTGGGCGACGTCGCCGATGATCTTCTCAAGAGGGGGATCCTGGCCGAAGGCGCGGTTTCGCCGGCCAGCGGAGCCCCAACGGAAGAAAAGACAAGATAGCGCTTGGTGCTTTTGTGTCTTGGTGCTGAAGAAGACGTCAAATTCTCGATAGGGTCATGACATGGAGAGGCTGTGAACGCCATGGGTGAAAAGAAGAAGAAGAAAATCAAGACGATCAAGATCGACGTCAACAAGTGCAACGGCTGCCGGGCGTGCGAGGCGGTCTGCTCGGCGTTTCACGCTGCGCCCAAGTACAGCAGCGTCAACCCGGCGAGATCGCGCATCCGCGTGGTCTACGATCCACTGAGGGACATCTACGTCCCGGTCTACGCCGGCGATTATGCGCGGGCCGAGTGCGCCGGCAGGGACAAGTACGCAATCGACGGCAAGGAATACGACGAGTGCGCCTTCTGCCGGTCATCCTGCCCGTCGAGGGACGTCTTCAAGGAACCCGATTCCGGCCTCCCGCTGAAATGCGACATGTGCGAGTCCGATCCGCCGCTCACAGAGCCGATGTGCGTGCAGTGGTGCGTGAATGACGCGTTGACCTACGAGGAAAGGGAGGAGGAAGTCGAGGAGCAGCCGGCGCCGGAGGAGCTCGAAACGGGTCTGGAAGCGATGGCCGGCAAACACGGTTGGCGGAAACTGCTGGACGCGGTCACAAGGCTGG
>JAVHLO010000714.1 GCA_031082105.1 Planctomycetota bacterium | reverse complement strand
CAACCCCTTGGATCCCCCTTCGCAAAGGGGGATTGGAGAGATTCCGAATGAGCACCGACCGTAAAGAAAGACGCACTGCCCGCCTGGTGCTCGAGGACGGATCCGTCTTCGAAGGCAGGCTCTTCGGCAAGCATGAAAGCGTGGCCGGCGAGGTTGTCTTTGCGACCGGAATGGTGGGCTACCCGGAATCGTTGACGGACCCGTCATACCGCGGCCAGATACTCGTCCTCACGTATCCGCTCATCGGCAACTACGGTGTGCCCGAGCGAACAGAGTCCCGGCCGGCGTCCGCCCCGTTCGAATCTGACAGGATCCAGGTAACGGCGCTTGTGGTTTCGGACTACTCCGAGGAGTACAGCCACTGGGCCGCAAAGACGAGCCTCGACTCCTGGCTCGCGAAAGAGGGCGTCCCCGCGCTCACAGGCGTGGATACGCGCAGGCTCACAAGACGGCTGCGCGAGAAAGGCGTCATGCTCGGCAAGGTGGTCGTCGACAAGGACCTGCCCTTCTTCGATCCTAACACGAAGAACCTCGTTGCCGAGGTCTCGTGCGGAAAGACCGTCGAGCATCACGAGCGCGGCCCGGAAGACTGCGCAAAGGAAGTCCGGCGTTCGACCACGCCGACGATTGCCGTCCTCGACTGCGGCGTCAAACAGAGCATCATCAGGTCCCTCACCGCGCGCGGCGCGAAGGTCGTGCAGGTCCCGTGGGACGCCCCGCTCTCCGACCTGAAGTTCGACGGCCTGCTCATCTCGAACGGACCCGGTGACCCCAAGATGTGCGGAAAATCGGTCGAGAATATCAGGCGCGTCATGCGGCGCGGTGTCCCGATCCTCGGAATCTGCCTCGGTAACCAGCTCCTGGCGCTCGCCGCCGGGGCGGATACGTACAAGCTGACCTACGGTCATCGCGGCCAGAACCAACCGTGCGTCAACATGGATACCGGCCGCTGCTACATCACCAGCCAGAACCACGGTTACGCGGTCGATGAGCGGACACTCCCGCCGAACTGGGAACCGCTCTACCGCAATGCGAACGACGACACCAACGAAGGGATCATGCACCGAACCAAGCCGTTCATCGGCGTCCAGTTCCACCCGGAGGCCTCGCCCGGCCCGGTCGATGCGGCCTTCATCTTCGATGAGTTCCTTGCCGCCGTTTCGAAGCTCGGGTGCTAGGATCCTGAGTCCACAAGATCGGAAACAAAATTCAAGATATTGACGGCCCGGAAACCGCCAAGACGCCAAGAAAATCAGGAGAACGCGAGGATTCTCGCGAATTTCCGGCGTATCCGGGCCACGATTCGTCCCGCCGAAGGCGGGACAGGGACTGAACGAGACCTGCACGAGACAGGGAGTTCTATCGTCTCGTCAGAGTCTCTTGAAGTCCCTGTTCCAGTATCCGGTCGGATATAGTTCTTTCGTGATTCTTGGCGTCCTTGGCGCTCTTGGCGGTTTGGTGGATCATTGGGTTCTCGGGGTTGTCCGCCTCGGGCGGATCCGCTGAGGCGGAAAG
>JAVHLO010000713.1 GCA_031082105.1 Planctomycetota bacterium | reverse complement strand
TCGAAGCCCGCGCCGTAGTTGTCCTTCGTGAGCTTCGTGAACTCGGGCAGAAAACCGTACCCCTTCTGTCCCCAGAGCGAGTTTGCGATGGTCAACTGGTAACCGCCCTTTGCGCCGCCTGCGTTCAAATACTCGACGGCCCCGGCGAAGGCCGGATGGAGTTTTGCCTGTTCGAGCTCGAAGTGGAGCGTTTTCGCCATCTCGGCCTCGGTGTTGCCGCGCGCGCCCGCGTAGGTCATGGCAAGCGCCGTGGAGATGGACGCGGGCGACAGGAAGAGGTTCCCTTTGTCTTCACGGAGCCGGGCGTACAGGTCGAATGCGAATGTGTTGTTGCCCTGAACCAGCGTCCTGTCCGGCCCCTCATTCGCAGGCCGGCCGTCGAGCCGCTTCAAGCACCATTTGCAGACGCCCTTCTTGCCGGCGCATGAGTCGCACAGCTTGTAGTCGTCCGGCGCCATGGACGTGGCGATCATGTCGCCGCATTCTTCGCACTGCAGGACCGCCTTGAGCATCCTCTTTCCCGTGACACTTGGCGCCTCCTTTTTCGCGCACTCCGGGCACAGGTGATCTGCCTTTTCCTTCTCCGCGATGCTCCAGCCCTGAAACACAAACAACGCCGCAACGAACGCGCAGCACATGACCCAGAACCGCCTGTTCATAGAGACTCCTTTCGGCGAACAACGAAAGCGGCCACAGAGGCACAGAGTCACAGAGAGCTGTCCGTAAGCCGCAATATCCTAGAGACTTCTCTGTGTCTCCGTGCCTCCGTGGCTATAGAATGAAGCGCCCAGCGCAAACAGTAGCGAACACAGCGGAACACCGAGCGGTATCACGGGTTCACAACGCGGCCCATGAACAGGATGCTACCAGACCGGAGGTCGCGAATCAAGAAAACGAACGGGTGATCTGCGCGGAAGGTGAGGCGCTCCCTGACACTCGTCGCTCTCACGACGACGACCGTGGCCGCGGCCGCCTCGGTTCCCTCTTCGTTGACCTCCACGAAGGCCTTGTGCAGGACCGCCGAGATGAAGAGGTCGTGCTCCTTCCCGTTCATCCCGGAGAAATCCGCCTCCCCGGTGAAGGCGGATGGCATCCCCATCTTTCCGAGCACGCCGCTGAGGTTGAAGTCTCTTGTCATCGTAAACTTCGGGATCGCCACCACCACCTCCGCGGCGCGGAGCCCGCTCAGCCAGCCGGCCAGGGCGTCCGCGGTCAGCTTCGCCTCGAGTTCGCCCAGCCCGTCCGGGTTTCGAGGGAGGAGGATGTCCATCGCCAGCTCCTCGCTGACGTAGGGGAGCTCGAGCACCTGGAGCAGGTCGTTTTCCGCGTACTTGAATGTCGCGGTCTGGTTCATCATCGGCACGTTGGCCTTCCCGTCGCCGCTGAGCAGGAAAGGCGCTTCCCTTGTGCTCTCGACCTTGAACTTCAACGCCCAGTCGCCCTTGAAGTAGATGGCGTTCGCCAGCACGAGGCGCGTGAGTTCCGTCAGGACTCCCTTTCCGACAATATCTTTGATCT
>JAVHLO010000712.1 GCA_031082105.1 Planctomycetota bacterium | reverse complement strand
GGCTCGAACGGCACGGCCGGAACCCGTTCACCGACTACCTGCTGCCCGAGGCCGTGATGAAACTCCGCCAGGGGTTCGGCAGGCTCATCCGGACCAGGACGGACAAGGGGATCGTCGTGATCCTCGACAGCCGCATCCTGACGAAGCGATACGGCCGGCTCTTTCTTGATTCATTGCCGGAGTGCAAGACCGTTATCGAGGACTGATCCCTGGTCACAGTGAGAGTTTTTCCGGCACTGCAACGCCGTATCCTGGAATGAACCACGGAGAAGCAGAGAACACAGAGAATGGCCCGGCGGGAACTCGCCCCGGCCTGGCCGCGTCTAAGGAGAGTGTCGGCAGCTTCGTGTTCGGAATAATCAGGAGGCCAACATGAGATACTGGTTGGATGAGATCATCTTCGTGGTAGCAGTCATTGTGGGCGCGATGCTTTTCGCGCTCGGGCTGAGGCGCGCGCTGAAAACGAGTGGCGCAAAAGGCGTCCTCGGCAAACTGCTGCTGGCGGTCAACATGTCGCTCATCGCATTCGGCACGCTCTGGGCACAGGAACCCCAACCTCCCGCGACCGAGGAGACCCAGCCCGACGCCGACAAGGACGAGGTCGCGGCAAGAGAGAAGCTCATCGCGGAGGTGACCCAACTGAAGGGCTGGAAGGAACTCCGCGGCCTGTGGCGCAGGCTGCTGAAGCAGGTGAGCAAGGCCAAGTCGATGTCGGGCGAGAAGCTGCCCACGGACCTCGTCGACCAGGCGCAGAAGTTGCGCGACGAACTGCAGATCGGGCCGAAGGGCCAGCCGCCCAAGCAGGAACCCCAGGCGCAGGACGCGCCGCTTCTCACCGCCGAGCAGGCCTTCCGCGAGATGAAGGGGTTGGCGCTCGAGATATACTGGCACCTCACTCGCCTGACCGAGATGTCGACCTGCTACAAGCGCGCTGGGTTCGAGGGGCAACCGCAGCCGATCAACGAACAGATGGACCTGCTCGAGAAGGAACTCGCCGACGGCAAGATATCGCAGGCCGTCTACACTCGCGTCAAGGAGACCATGCAGGCCTACGCATCCCGTCACACGCGTGTCGCGGCGCATCTCAACACGCGGAATTCCGTGCTCATCTTCAAGCTGATCGAGGAAATCTGCGGTACGGCCCAGGTGGACATCTCACAGATCGCGCCCGAGCTGATCAAGAAGGTGGTTGAGCTCAGCGTCAATCTGGGCGACGCCGACAGCTCAGTGCGCGACGAAGCCGAGAAGGCACTGGTCGCAATCGGCGATCCCGCAATCCCGAGCCTTCGGAATCTGGTGAAGAACACAGCCGACGAGGAGGTCCGCATGAGGGCGGAGCGGATCCTCGCGGAGATCGAGTAGGCCGGCCGAGCGGGCGTGTGCGCGCGAGTGAGTGCGTGCGTGCATGCGTACGTGCGGGCCGGCGGGCGGGCGTGACCGTGCGTGACAGAAGTGCGTTTTCATGTCATTGCGAGCCGCAGCGAAGCAATCTCCTCGACTCCGGAGCAAGAGAACTTGGCG
>JAVHLO010000711.1 GCA_031082105.1 Planctomycetota bacterium | reverse complement strand
GAACCGAGCAGTTCGAGATCGGCGAAGGCGGCAAGAAGGAAGAGGCGCGCTTCCGGCCGTTGCTGGCGCTTGAAGGTTCGGTGACGAAATTCGGCGCGACGACGATGGACGGCGCGGCGGTCTCCGCGCTTTCGGGAAAAGGCGCGAGTCCGAAGGTGAACTACGTCGCCACGGACCGAGACGGGCGTTCTGTCCTGACGAAAACCCTGCCGGTGAAAGACGCGCCGGGCGACATACTTGCCGGTTCGGTGGCGACGCAGACTGACACGGCCGCGCCGTGGACCGTGACGAACACCTCGCGGAACTCGGTTCGGTTCGTCTATCGTGTGCCCGCGCCGTTGCGCGCGGTGGACGGGCCGGGCGAAGGCAATTTTGTGCTGGCGCCGGGCGAAACGAGGACGGTCTGCTCGATCACAAGTGCGGCGTCGGGCACGTATCCGATCGAGTACGCGCAGGCGGCGCTCGTTCCGGCAGCACCCGATTTACTCGCCGCGGAGGCACCTGAAGAACTCATCTGGCAAGGCGGGCCTGCGCAGGGGCCGGTCGTCTTCGATGCCGGCGCCGGCGCGGCGGGCGAGTTGGTCGAGGGGAGCAGGCGGCTTCCGCTCGAGCTTTCGGGATACACGGCGTCTCCACTCAAGACTGCGGAGTTGAATGACGCGCCCGCGTCGGTTGCGACCGGCGACAAATCGAGCGTAGGCGGGTTCGGCGAGATGGCGCCGTTCGCGATCGGCGGACTGGGCGCGCTGCTGGCCGTGGGGCCGAACCTGCTGAAAGGCAAGACACAGGGTGGCGAGGAAGTGGAGACGCTCTTCACTGCGGTGCCCGCTGAACTGCCCGTCGCCGCGCTCGCGAATACGAAAAGGGCGGACGGCGTCGTGGCGGTTGCGGTGGAAAGCTGTGATCTTGGGCGGGTTGTCGGCATCAGTGTCCCGCCCCAGGATATCTACAGTTCTCCAGAGACAACCGGCAAATGGCTCGGAAAGAAGCGCTATTCGGGCGGAGACCTGACAATTGAAGGAGTGTGCAAGGATGTTCTTTCAGCGCACATTACGTTCGTACTCCTGTCCGGAACAGAAGTTTGTCATGCTATTCCCGCGAAGCTCGTGGGAGTCGCGTCCAAGGGGAAGAAACAAGGCTATACCTATACAATTCCCGAACAAGCCATTCCTCAACCTGTGGGCTCAGGAGGCATCTTTACTCTAGCTGTGAAAACGACCTGCGCGACTGTCTCGCGAAAGGTTGAGCAAGAGACCTTTGCCGACGATCGTCCTCCATCTGGTGGCAGCCCTTGGGGAGGCAGTCCAAGCGGCGGGAAACCGGCTGATGAGCCGGAACCGCCGACCACTGAACCTCAGGAGGTCATCAATATTGGAAATGCGACGAACGTGAGCGGGGGAGACGCAACGACCGGCGGCGTTGCCGGCGGCGGCGGAGCGCCCGGCGGCGCCACCGGTCTGAGCGTCGGCGCCCGCCCCGCCGGGGGCTTCTGCCCCGCCTCCGACGCCGGGACCGGTGGCG
>JAVHLO010000710.1 GCA_031082105.1 Planctomycetota bacterium | reverse complement strand
CATCTACGCTCGTGACATCGACCGAATGGAGATGCTGCTGCGCGAGCTGACCGAAGAAGAGCGCGCGCTCTATAAGGGAAGGGACGAAAAAGGGGCGTTCTTGTGGGATAACCTCCGACGCAGAGGAGGAAACTCACGTCCAACTGACAGGCCGGGACAGTGGTTCCCTCTTTTCGTCGACTATGATTCCAAGCGTGTAAACGTGGACGCATTCGAGGGTGCTGAGGAGATCTGGCCTATCGACCCACAGGGGGAACGCCGGATTTGGCGTACCAACCCAGAAGGGGCGCGGCGTGGTATAGCTTCCGGTGAGATAGCGGTAATCGAAAAGGCCGGCCGCCTAGAGATCATGAAGAAAACCCGCATGCCAGAGGGCAAGAAGCCAAAGACGCTATGGAGCGATTCCAAATACTCGGCGACTACGCATGGTACTAAGCTGCTCATCGACATACTTGGCGAGCAGAGGTTCAGCTATCCGAAGTCGTTGTTCTTGATCGTGGATTGCCTGCGCTACTGGTGCGGCGACGAATCCAGCGTCCTTGACTTCTTCGCCGGCTCCGGCACCACCGGTCACGCGGTCATCAACCTTAACCGCGAAGACGGCGGGCGGCGCAAGTTCATCCTTGTCGAGATGGGCGACTACTTCGACACGGTGCTGCTGCCGCGCCTGAAGAAGGTCACGTTTGCGCCGGAGTGGAAGGACGGCAAGCCCAAGCGCCCAGCCACGCCTGAGGAAGCTGAGCGTTCTCCGCGCATCATGAAGTTGGTGCGCCTGGAGTCCTACGAGGACACGCTCAACAACCTGGAGACGCGTCGCACCAAGGCCCAGCAGGCGCTGTTTGAACTGCCGCAGGCGCACGGTCCGGGCGGCTTCAAGGAGCAGTACATCCTGCGCTACCTACTCGACGTGGAGACGCGCGGCAGCGCTTCGCTACTCAACATTGCCGCCTTCACCGACCCTACCGCCTATCGGCTCAAGGTCAAGCAGCCTGGATCGGACGAGAGCCGCGAGGTCAACGTCGATCTGCTGGAGACCTTCAACTGGCTGATCGGCCTTACGGTCCAGCACATCGCCGCTCCGCAGACCTTCACCGCCGACTTCGAGCGCGACAGCGAAGGGCGGCTGCGCCTTAAGGGCCGGCTCAAGCAGGATGCGGACGGCTCCTGGTGGTTCCGCACCGTCACCGGTACCACGCCCGACGGGAAAAAGACGCTCGTCATCTGGCGCAAGCGCCCGGGCGGGGAGATGATTGAGGGCATCGAGCAGGACAACCTGGTGCTCGCTGAATGGTTCACCCGGCAGGGCTACTCGAGCAAGGACGGCGGATTCGACCTGATTTATGTGAACGGCGACAACAACCTGGAGAACCTCAAGACCCCCGACGACACCTGGAAGGTGCGCCTGATGGAGGAGGACTTCCACCGGCTGATGTTCGCGGCGGAGGGAGCCTGATGCCCCGAGAACGCCCACGCATGAGTCCGGCTGCGGCTACCCCCGACCACCGCCGCCCCGGTGGTCGGGGG
>JAVHLO010000070.1 GCA_031082105.1 Planctomycetota bacterium | reverse complement strand
GGATCCTGAGAGCCCGGCTCTTCGCAAAGGGCAGGCTGTACGACTCCGTCATGTTCGCAAAGCTGCTGCGGCGCAGGTGACGGCGCGGATGGGCCGGCAGGTTGCTTTCATTGACAATGCAAAGTGGTCGTGCTAGACTTTCGCCGCTCGAGCGGTCGAAGGGCAGGTGCGCGCCCGGTTGCCTGCCCGAGGGCCCAATGAACCGCCAAACCGCCAAGAGCGCCAAGGACGCCAGGAATCATGAAGAATCGAGGAGCGAAAACGTCGGGAATTCGCGAGAAGCCTGGCGTTCTCGAGATGTCCTTGGCGTCTTGGCGGTTTTCGGGTTGTAGAGATATTGAATTCTGTTCCGGATCCTGTGGACTCAGGATCCCATGACGCCTTGCGGGTGACCCCGTTTTCACGTCAGACAAACCATGCGGCGCCCGCTATCGGGGCCGGGAGATTCTTTCATGCGCGCGAGAAATGAAGTCAAGGCGGGGATCGTGATCTTCGTCGCACTCAGCATGCTCGTCATCGGTATCTTCGTCGTCGGCGATTTCGCCAGCGCCCTGCGCGAGTCCAGGATGGTGCACGTGCTCTTCGACGATATCGGCGGGCTCAAGACGGATGACCCGGTCTATGCGTGCGGCGTCAAGGTCGGCAGGGTGAAGGAGGTTTCATTCAGTGCCAGCCGTTCGAAAGAAGGAAAGGAGCACACAAAGGTGCTCGTCGCCATGTCAATACGAACGGACGCGGTCATCCGGGAAGGCTACTCCGTAACCGTCGACAAGACGCTCACCGCCATCACCTCGGTCGTCATCACCCCCGGGTCCGGCGCCGTCGTCCAGTCTTCTCCGGAAAAGCCGCTTGTGGGTACTTCTCCCAGCAACATCAGCGACATAGCATCAAAGATATCCGATCAGGCGACCGAGCTGGGCCAGGTTCTGCTTGAGAAGATCACCGTCATCTCCGAAGAGGTGAACGGCATCCTCTCCACGATGTCCGCGCTCCTCAACGATGTCAGGGGCATCGTCGGCGATCCGTCCATGCGCGAGAACATCGTCGCAACGGTCGAACGCATCAGGCAGTCCGTGGAAGACATCAAGGGGCTCACCGAATCCGCAAAGGCCATGGTCGATGAGAACCGCGAGGCGGTCCGGTCTGCGGTAGAGAACATCCGCGATTCCGCGAACACGCTGAATCTCACGCTCTCTGAGAACCGCGAGAAGCTGTCTTCGATCCTGACGAAACTCGACAAGACCAGCGACACGCTCGATTCGACCCTGGCAAAGCTGGGCGAGGCGGGCGACAAGGCCGCCGGGCTGTTCGACGACAACCGCGAGAACATCCAGCGGATGGTGGAGAGTCTCAAGACGACCGCGTCGACGGCGAAGACGACGATCGAGATGATCAAGCGCCAGCCGTGGCGGCTCTTGAACAAGCCCGAACGCCAGGAGCTGGAGACGACCGACCTGTACGACTCCGCTCACCAGTTCAACGAAGGCGCGGCGGCGGTGAACGAAGCCGCGGCGGACCTGCTGCTGACCATGAGCCGCGCGGGCGGCCAGGTGGACGGTACGCAGCTCCAGCGGGCGATAGACAAGCTCGATGCGTCGCTGGCCAAGTACGACGAGGCGGAGAAGGCCTTCTGGCGCTGCCTGAACGACGCGTACCGACCGCGGTAGTGTCCTCAGTCCACCCTGTCCGGTACAGAATCCAATAACCTGGCGCCCCAGTTCGCGGCCCTTGGAAGCCACAGAAGCACATAGAAGGACACGGAAAGAAGAAAGATACGAGTCCAAGAGACTCAACCGACGGTCTTCTTGAGCCTTCTGGGTCTCTTGCGTTCATGCTTCCCTTTCAGTGTGTTTCTGTGTTTTTCTGTGGCTTTCAACCGTGTTCTCGGGGGATTGAAGGTTCTCTTTGGTATCCCGTGCTGCAGAAGACGAACCAGCCATGATCGCGCGAGAGCTAGGACATCATCTGCCGTTTTCGGTTGCAAGCGCGCTGGCCGGCGTGCTGCTCGTGGTTGCGCTGTCCGCGTTCGGGCTTGACAGCTCCGCCTACAGGTTCTTTCACGTCTTTCATCCGGCCCACATGCTTCTGAGCGCTGCCGCGACGACCGCCATGTTCTGGCGACACGACAGGCGGATCGTCCGCGCTGCGGCCATCGGGTTCGTCGGCTCGGTTGGAGTCTGCTGGATCAGCGATGTCGGGTTGCCGTACTGCGGGGGGCTCCTGCTCGGGGCGAATATGGAGATCCACCTGTGCGTCGTCGAGCACCCCCCTCTCATACTGTCCGCGGCCGTCATCGGGATCGTGTGCGGGCTCGTCGCGGCGGAAGCGGTCAGAAGGAGCACATTCTACTCGCATTCGGCGCACGTGCTCATCAGCAGCGCCGCGTCGACGTTGTATCTGACGTCATTCGGGATCAGCATCGCGGAACCCGCCATGATCGGCTGGTCGGTTCCGATCGTGCTTGTGTCGGTGATGATCCCCTGTTGTTTCAGCGACATCGTTTTTCCGCTCCTCTTCGTCGTGCCCGAGTCCCCGAGGTACCGGTGCGGGGAGGATTTGGGATGTCATTCCCGCGAAAGCGGGAATCCAGAGGGTGGGGTCCGCGAGAAGTAGTATCTTGACGGATGCAGCCGCGAACGGCGGTACGGTGGACTGGATTCCCGCTTGCGCGGGAATGACAGGAGGGCGGGAATGACAGGGAAGGGGAGCGGCGCGACTCGGATCGGGTTCACGACAGGCTCCAGTGAGGAAGACCGGATGGTCCGGCCTAATGATGAACTGATCGCGAAACTGGTCGCGTGTGTCGAGAAGACATGGCGCGCGCTCGAAGGCGAGATCAGTTTTGAGCAATTCCGACAGGCGCTCGCGGCGGACATCGGCGCGCTGGGCCTCCCCGCGGAGACGCTCAAGGAGGTCGAGGTCGCGGACAGCGACGGAAAACCGACACGCAGCGCGATGGACATCGTCGTCGACGCGAAGATAGCGATCCTGATAGGCAAGGGCAAGAAACTCGGCGAAGAGGAGTACTCGGCCGCGCGCGGATGGCTTCGGGCAGCCGGGCTTCGTCAGGGGATCATCGTCAGTCCCGCCGGCGCCGGCGAATTGCGGGAGGTGATCGTTCCTCCGTTCGAACCCGGGACTCGAATCGCCTGGATACAGGATTCGTTCCCGGAACAGGCGAAGTCGTTCTTCCACGATGCCGGGCTCAAGTGCTACGACTGCGCCATCGGCTACGAGGACGACCTGACGGAAGTCGCCCGGCAGCACGAGATGAAGACCGAAGACCTCGTGTCACGTCTGAACAAGATATGCTGATTCCGCGCGAAGAACGCCGTCCTGTCATTCTGAACCCACTTTGAGTTCGTAGTGGCGACTTCAGTCGCTGGTAAGCCGAACGACTGAGGTCGTAACTACGAACCGCCGGTTGGCTTGTTCCAGCGTGAAGCAATGACCACGACAACGCTCGCATCGCCGGTCCAGTACTTGAAGGGTGTCGGCCCCGCGCGCGCCGCGCAGCTCGACCGGCTGGGGCTGCGCACCATCCGGGACCTGTTGTACTATTTCCCGCGCGACTACTCCGACCGGCGACACATCAAGCGCATCATCGACGTCGATCCGGGCCAGACAGTGACGATCATGGGCGAGGTGCGCTCCGCGCGCGTGATGCGCGGCCGGGGAGGCAGACGTTACTTCGAGGCGGTGATCATCGACGACTCCGCGGTCATCTACGCGACCTGGTTCAACCCCCAGATCGTCCGCCACGCCATCAAGGAAGGCGTGCACCTCGTCCTGACCGGGCCGATCAAGTTCGTCAAGAAACTGTACATCACGCAGCCGGAGTACGACATCGTCGAACCGGACTCGGACACGGAACCCGATGAGTGCGACGAGCCGGGCGATGCGGGCGCCGACGGAAGGCGCAAACGGCTTCCGTCGGCACGCTCGGGAGTTCGAACCCCGTCGTCCGCGCCGCCCGAGGCGGTCCATACCTGCGGCATCGTCCCGATCTACCCGCTGACGGAAGGCGTCTACCTCAAGGGGCTCCGTCGGATAATCAAGCGGGCCGTGGATGCATTTGCGGACCAAGTCGATGACCGGCTCGGTCCGAGGATCACTGCAAAGAAGTGCCTATTGCCCGTCGCGCAGGCAATCAGGAATATTCACTATCCCTCCGACGACCTGCTCCTCAGCGGGGCGCGGCGGCGGTTCATCTACGAAGAGCTGTTCCTCCACCAGGTCGCGCTCGCACTGCGCCGGCGGAAGATGCGGGCCGAGAAAGTGCTCCACCGGCTGGAGATCTCCGACACGATGGACGCGCGGATAAAGGCGCGGTTCCCGTTCACCTTGACGCGCGTACAACAGCGCGTGATCGCCGAGATTCGGAAGGATCTTGTTTCGGAATGGCCGATGAACCGGCTTCTGCAGGGCGACGTCGGTTCGGGAAAAACGGTCGTCGCCCTGTACGCGATGCTTGTGGCGGTCGGAAACCGGGCGCAGGCTGCGATTATGGCGCCGACGGAGATCCTGGCCGAGCAACACTTCCAGAATGTATCGAGGTACCTTGCCGGCTCGAAGGTCCGCGTCGCGCTTCTCGTCGGCTCCCTCGGTCGGAAAGAGCGCGACGCGATCATTGCGGCGGTGACGTCGGGCAGGGCCGACATGGTCATCGGCACTCACGCCCTCATCGAGGAAGACGTGCGCTTCAGCAGGCTTGCGGTCGCGGTCGTGGACGAGCAGCACAAGTTCGGCGTACTCCAGCGCGCGGACCTGATTCGCAAGGGGCTCGCGCCGCACGTGCTCGTCATGACCGCAACGCCGATCCCGCGCACGCTCGCAATGACCGCCTTCGGCGACCTCGACGTGTCGACAATCGACGAGATGCCGCCCGGACGGGGAAAGGTCACGACGGTCGTGCGCTCCACGGCGACGATCGACAGGGCGTTCGGGTTCATTCGCGAGAAGATCAGGGAAGGA
The DNA here is from genome assembly GCA_031082105.1 of Planctomycetota bacterium. GTDB lineage: Bacteria > Planctomycetota > MHYJ01 > JACQXL01 > JAVHLO01 > JAVHLO01. Next base: position 6,616 of record JAVHLO010000070.1, on the reverse strand, counting down.
CGGCAGGCGTTCTTCGTATATCCGCTCATCGATCCGTCGGATAAACTCCCGCTCGAATCGGCGACCGAGATGGCGGAGCGGCTTCGCGAGACCGTGTTTCCCGACCTGAAGATCGGTCTCCTGCACGGCGGCATGCGCCCCGCCGACAAGGATGCGACGATGCGCGATTTCCGCAACGGCAAGGTTCATGTTCTCGTATCAACCGTTGTAGTCGAGGTCGGGATCGATGTCCCGAACGCGACGATCATGGTCATCGGCCATGCGGAACGCTACGGCCTTGCCCAGCTCCACCAGTTGCGCGGCCGGATCGGTCGCGGAGCGCACGAATCGTACTGCCTGCTTTTCGGCGACGCGCGGAGTCCGGAGGCGCGGAGCCGGCTGAGCATCATGGAGAAGACCACCGACGGGTTCAAGATCGCGGAAGAAGACCTGCGCATCCGCGGGCCGGGCGAGTTCATGGGGACGAGACAGCACGGGCTGCCGGAGTTCCACGCGGCGGATATCATACGCGACTTCGCCGTCCTGCGCGAGGCGAGGGACGACGCCGCGAAACTGCTCGAAGAAGACCCGGCGCTGGCCGGTCCCGACCACGCGGCATTGAAGTCGTCCGTGAGCGCGCTGTATTCGGACAGGCTTTCGCTCGGTGCAGTCGGGTAGGGCACAGGGGACACGGGACACGGGACAAGGGACAGGGGACAGGTGGCAGGCAAATCGTTGGCCGGCATGATTTGTGGATCAAGGAAGAGTACCGACAGCCTGTGATTCCGAACTCAGTTTCCGCTGCGATGGACGGGATCTCCTTTGCCGCGTGTCCGGCCCTTTGTTGAGGAGGCGACGCCATCTGGGAGCGCCGGCATCCTTGCCGGCAGTTCACCTTTGCCGCCGGTTTGAACCATGCATGTCCACGGAGACAATGTGATGTCCAAGCAAGAGCCGCGCTGCGCCATTGCGGCCTCGCGTCCGGTTCGCGGATTCTGCCTGTGTGCTGCGGTTGCAGTGTGCGTCCTTCTCTTGAGCCACGCCGCGGCCTATGCCGCAGACGACGCGTTCAATCTCGGCCCGCTCGGCGCCGAGGGGCTGCCCACGACGCCGGGTGACGTGAAAGAGGTCCCGGCCTTGAAGGGCCTGGCCGGCCTGAGGGTTACCGCGGTCCACGTTGACGGGCCGGGCGAGAAGGCCGGGATGAAACGGGGCGACATCATCATCGGCGTCGGGCGATCGATGCTTCCGAAAAAAAAGTACCCCGTCTATGCGCTGATGGAGATCATGGAGCTGGTGCTGACAACCGACTCCGCGCGCGCGGATCTGATCGTGCTGCGGGACGGGAAGCAGATGATCCTGAAGACCCAACTCGAGTCGCTCGGCAAACACGGACGCAACTGCCCGATCGAATGCGAACGGTGCGACAAACTCGCCGCGGCCTCGCTGGAGTATCTTGCGAAGACGCAGCAGAAGGACGGTTCGTTCACGACCAGGTTCGGCGGAACCAACGGGAGCGTCGTCGTCACGTGCATCTGCGGGCTTGCATTCCTCGCCTCCGGCAGCACGCCGCTCTCGGGACCGTACGCGGACAGTATCGTGCGATGCAAGGAGTACATCGTCGCCAACTGTGGAAAGGAGCTTTTCCCCGACTTGATGAAGGGCGCAAACTGGAGCCAGGTGAACTGGCCACTGGGGTATACCGCCTGCTTCCTGGCCGAGTACAACGCGCATGACCCGACGCCCGAGTTGCTTGCGAAGCTGGAGGAGCTCGCGACATCGATCGAGCGGAACCAGGAGGCAAGCGGCGGCTGGGCCCACGGGCCGGGCGGGCCCAACGCGCTCGGTTACACGGACTTTGCCAAGGTATCTCAGTGGTGCCTGGCCGGGCTTGGCGCATGCAAGAAGTCGGGCGTGACGGTCTCTGAGACTGTCATAGCGAAGGGAATCGAGTATTTTCTCCAGTGCAGCAGCGGCGACGGGGGAGTGGGGTACAGCCCGCAGCCGGGACAGAAGGGCATGGGCGACCCCGGCCGGACCGGCGGCGCGGTCTTTGCGTTCGCCATGTGCGACCAGAAGAACCACGCGTTCTTCAAGAAGATGGCCGGCTACTTCAAGACGAACATGGGCGACATCCCGGACGGACACGTCTCGCCGGTCATGCACTTCATGAGCAGCGCGCTCGCGTGCTCGCACTTGGACCAGAGCTGCTGGACGAAGCTATTCGAGACGTTCCGGTTCGAGTTCGTTGCGGCGCGGCGGCTGGACGGGTCGTTCTCGGCGAGACCCACGCAGGAATCCACGGCGCTCCACAGCAACAACGACCGCAGCATGGGCTACGCGTGGACGACCGGCAGCTACCTCGTGACGTTGTTGCTGCAGAAAGGGCACCTGCGCCTGCTCGCGGGGAAGCCGAGCACGGGCGGGAAGCGATGAGTGCCGTGCGCCGGCGGGTTCCCATGAGTCCGGACACCGACGCGGGAAAGCGCCTCCTGCGTCTCGCTCATCCGACAGCGCGATGGACATGATTCACAGGATCTTCAGGATTCGCCGTTTTGAGATGCATCGTGTGAATCCTGTTCATCCTGTCTTGCCCGGACTCCGGAAGCTTTCACATTCTCTTGGCGTCCCAGGCGATTCGATGGTATGTTGTGCGCGCGGGCCAAGGTGCTGCAGTCACTTTGAGGCTTGAGGAATCTCGGTTGATACTCGTCATCGACAACTACGATTCGTTCACGTACAATCTCGTGCAGCTCGTTGGCGAGCTGGGCGGGGTGACGAAGGTCTATCGCAACGACCGCATTATCGTTGAGGAAGCGGCGCGGCTCGAGCCGGGCCACATCATCATCTCGCCGGGGCCGAAGACGCCGCTCGAGACCGGGGTCGTGAACGAGCTGATCCTGCATTTTGCGGGCGTTGCGCCGATTCTTGGAGTATGCCTTGGTCACCAGTGCATCGCGCACGCGTTCGGCGGTAAGGTGGTCCGCGCGCAGCGCGTGATGCACGGCAAGACGTCGTTAGTCCGACACGACGGCAAAGGGGTCTACCGCGGCCTGCCGAACCCGTTCAGGGCCGCGAGGTACCACTCGTTGATTGCCGTGAAGGACTCGCTGCCGGCCTGTCTTATCGCGACGGCCTACACGGCCGAGGGCGAGTTGATGGGCGTGCGGCACACGCAGCACGCCGTTGAAGGCGTGCAATTCCACCCCGAATCGTTCATGACACCGGACGGACGGCTGCTGATGAAGAATTTCCTCGCAATGCGTGCCTAGTGCCGCTTCAAGTGTGATTTCAATCGTGCTCTTGCTCCTGCTCCTGCTCGTGCTCTCCCCCCGCGCCACTCAACAGGAGCAAGAGCAGGAGCACGAGCAGGGAGAAGCTGTACCCCCGAAATCAAACTTGAAGCGGCAATAGCGTGCAAAGGGCACGCGCGGCGTCTTGCCGCGAGAGCGCGTGGAACGTCCTTCCCGCGCAAGCGGTGGAAATGTCATTCCCGCGCAAGCGGGAATCCAGAGAACCGGAACCGAATACAAGAACGACCACTGGATCCCCGCTTCCGCGGGGATGACAGGCGGACGCGAGCCTTTTGTTTTTTGCTTTTCGTTTTTCCGAGCGCGCATGTCAAAGGCAAGAAAACCGCTGCTGATGTTGCTGCGCCTCCTGGTCAGCGCGGGGCTGATCTACTACGTCATCACGCTCATAAGCTTCTACGATCGCATCGAGATCGAATGCACGGACGGCCGGGTGGTGTCCGGGACGCTGAAGGAGACGTCGGAAACGCATTTCGTTGTGGAGACCGACTCGGGCGAGACCGCACGCGTGCCGAGGGCGGAGGTCAAGCCGGGCTCGCCCCGGGTCCGGTGCGAAGGGCTTTTCACCGTCGTCCGCAAGCTGAGATGGCGGGTGTTTCTGCCGTTCTTCTTCCTGTATCCGGTTGGGATCATCGTTTCCGCCGCGCGATGGCGCATCCTGCTCCGCGCCCAGGAGATCGGCGCAACGCTCTGGCAGGCGCTCCGGTTCAGCTACATAGGCATCTTCTTCAACAACTTCATGCTCGGCCTCACGGGCGGTGACATAATGAAGGCATACATGGTGGCGCGCAACACGGACCGGAAGGCCTCCGCGATAATGACGATCTTCCTTGACAGGCTGGTAGGCGTTGTGGCCCTCGCGACCGTAGCCGGCCTGGTCCTGCCTTTCAACCTCGACCGCCCCGCGTTCCGTCAGCCGGCGCTCGTCATATATTCATTCCTTGCCGCGTTCGTCGTCTTCGGGTCATTGTACTACAGCAGGCGGATCAGGCGCACGCGCGCGTTCCAGTGGTTCAAGGGTCTGCTGCCGTTCAAGAAGGTGCTGAAAGAGGCGGACGCGTCCCTGCTGCTCTACCGGCAGAAGCGGGGCGCGCTCGGCGCTGCTTTCGCAATGTCGCTCTTTGCGCATGCCCTGGCCATCGTGGTGTGCTTCGGGTCCGGCGTGTCCATCGGCATTTCCGAGGCGAAGTTCCTCGACTACTTCATGTTCTTCCCGGTCATCATAATGATCATCTCACTCCCCATTTCGCTCGGCGGCTGGGGGCTTGGCGAGGCGTTGTTTGCCCACTTCTTCGGCCTGGTCGGCGTGCCGGGCGAGCAGGCAGTGCTCCTGTCGCTCGTGGGCAGGTTCATGGGCCTCATCTGGACCCTCCCCGGCGGGATCTTCCTCGCGCTCGGCTCGACCAAGGCGGCGCTCACAGAGATGCGTCGCGAGGCCGACGCGACACTATTTGATTGACTTCGCCGGCGCTTTCCTGCTACAATACTCACGTTCGCTTGAACCGCACGAATTGGGGTGACACACCCATGCCACATACCGTTGCAATCCGTCGCGAGGACAAGAACATCTGGGAAAGGCGCTCGCCGCTCACTCCGCAGCAGGTCACAGGACTGTCCGCCGAACATGGAATAAAGACGGTCGTGCAGTCCTCCGCCGTGCGCGCGTTCACGGATGCCGAATACTCCGCGGCCGGCGCCGCCGTGCAGGAGGACATCGGCGGGTGCAAGGTCGTGCTCGCCATCAAGGAAATCCCTCTCCATCTCCTCCACGCTGACGCCACGTATGTTTTCTTTTCGCACACGGCCAAGGGCCAGGCGTACAACATGCCGATGCTGCGGCGGCTGCTCGAATTGAAGTGCACACTGATCGACTACGAGAAGATCGTCGATGAAAAAGGCCGGCGCGTCGTATTGTTCGGCAACTTCGCGGGCCTGGCGGGGATGATCGATTCGCTGTGGGCGCTCGGCGGCCGGCTCAAGTACGAGGGAATCCCAACGCCGCTGGCGAAGCTCCATAAAACCTATGAGTACGCCTCTCTCGACGCGGCAAAAGAGGCCGTGGCCGCCGCGGGCGAAGAAATCAAGAAGAAGGGCCTGCCAAAGAAGATCGCCCCGTTCGTCTGCGGTTTTGCGGGATACGGCAACGTGTATGCCGGCGCAAGCCAGATCTTCGACCTGCTGCCGCACAAGACGATTTCCCCCGCCGAGCTCGCACAGTTGTACTCCACCGGAACCGCCGAACGAAAGGCGTTCTTCAAGGTGGTGTTCAAGGAAGAAGACTCCGTCCGTCCGAAGGAGAAGGGCGCGGTCTTCGCCCTCCAGGACTACTACAGCCATCCCGAGAAATACGAGGGGAGGTTCATCGAATACGTGCCGCACCTCGGCATGCTGATGAACTGCGTGTACTGGGAGAAGAAGTATCCACGGCTGATCTCCAAAGAAGGACTGAAGGCGCTCCATGCCGACCGCTCGCGGCCGTTCAGGTTGCGCGTGATCGGCGACATCTCCTGCGACGTCGAAGGTGGAATAGAGTGCACCGTCCGCTCCACGACCCCTTCCGCGCCGATATTCGTGTACAATCCCGAAGAGGGAACCATAAAGGTGGGATGGGTAGGCGACGGTGTCGTGGTCCTCGCGGTCGACAATCTGCCCTGCGAGCTTCCCAAGGAGTCATCGGACGCCTTCGGCGGGCAGCTCATCAAGTTCGTTCCCGCGCTAGCTTCAGCGGACTACGACAAGCCGTTCGAGGAGTCCTCGCTGCCGCCTATCATCAAGGACGCCGTGCTTGTGTACCGCGGCCAGTTCACGCCGAAGTACAAGTACATGGCGGAGTTCCTGTAGCATTTGTCGTTTGACATTTCTCATTGCCCATTTTTCATTTGAATGTCCAATGAGAAATGACAAATGACCAATGTCCAATGACAAGTGGCAAACTACGGAGTACAAGCATGGGAAGCAAGATTCTCGTCCTCGGCGCCGGGCTTGTCGCCCGGCCGCTTATTCAGTACCTGCTCAACACGCCGGAGTTCCAGGTCCGCGTTGCCAGCCGGACCGTGAGCAAGGCGCAGGCGCTCGTCGGCAACTCGCCCAACGGCGAGGCCTACGCGCTCGACGTGGCCGACTCCGCGGCGCTCGAGAAGGCCGTGAAGGAGTCCTCCCTGGTCGTGAGCCTGCTGCCGTACGTCCATCACGTCGCAGTCGCAAACCTCTGCATCGCGCACAAGAAGCACCTGGTGACGACCTCGTACGTGAGCGACGCGATGCGCGCGCTCGACGGGCCCGCGCGCAAGGCGGGAGTCATCTTCTTGAATGAGATCGGACTCGAT
>JAVHLO010000709.1 GCA_031082105.1 Planctomycetota bacterium | reverse complement strand
CGGGCTATTCAAAAGTGAACAAACCGCTGCGCTAAACTACTGGTATTGGGGCTAGAGGCCGAGGAACTGCTGGCGCGCGAACAGCTTCTCTATCTTCGGAATCGCTTCGGACACGGCCAACACAACGACGCTGTCGCCGGCTCGGATGATGCTGCTCCCGTTGGGGATGACCATCTGGCCGTTTCGCAGTATTGCAGCGACGATGGCGCCCGGCGGAAAATCCACTTCCCGCAGCGGCTTGTCGACGACCTTCGAACCCGGGATCGTGTCCAGCTCGATGACCTCAGCCTGTCCTTCGGCGAGCTTCGCCACGGCATGGATCCTTCCGCGCCGGACGTACTGGAGGATCTCGCCGACCGTCAAAAGCCTCGGATTGAGGACGATGTCGATGTCGACGGAATTAAGGACCGAGACGTACTCCGGCTCGGTTGCGATCGCAAGCAGTTTCTTCCCCCCGAGACGCTTGGCAAGCAGTGACGACAGGAGGTTGCTCTGGTCGCTGTCGGAAAGCGCCATGAAGATGTCGGCCCGGCCCGCCTGCGCCTCCTTGAGGAGATCGAGGTCCGTCCCCTCTCCGTGAAGTATGACGGCGGACGAGAGGGTCTCCGCGGCGCTTCGCGCCTTCTCTTCATCGGGCTCGATGACCGTTATCTGCTTGACTTTCGACTCGAGTCTCGACGCGAGCGATGTCCCGACGCGCGTAGCGCCGTAGATCACAATCGTCTCGACTTCGTCCACGCGGCGGTTCAGGAGCGGGAGGAAGAGCGGGAGCGTCTCGCGGCTCACGACGACGAAGATGTGGTCGTCTGTCCGGATCTCCGTATCCCCTTTCGGGATCATCAGCTTGCCTTCGCGGCTCAAGGCGACGATCAGGAAAGTATCCATTTCCGCGATCTCGCGCATCTCCGCGAGCCGCTTCCCTATGATGGGAGCGTTGCTCGGAACCGTAAAGCCGCGCAGCAGGATCTTTCCGTCCGCAAACGACGCAATACTGGTTGCGCCGGGCGTCTCGACGATCTTCTCTATGGTATCCACGACGATCTCTTCCGGGTTGATGACGCGGTCCACGAAGAAGTCGCCCGGACGAAGAAGCGAATCCTTCATCGCGTACTCGTGACTCCGGATCCGCGCGATCTTCCGTTTCACGCCGAACTTGTGGGCAAGCATGCTGATGACCAGGTTCGTCTCGTCGACATCGGTCACCGCGATAGCCATCTCGGCGCGTTCGACCCCCGCGTCCTTGAGCACGCGATGCGAAGTCCCGTGACCGTGAACGGCGAGGACATCCATGCGGTCGGAGACAAACCTGGTCTGCTCGGCGCTGGAGTCCACGATGGACACCTCATGCCCTTCCTTCGAGAGTTCCTCGGCAAGGTTTATTCCAACGACACCAGCGCCAACGATGAGTATCTTCACAGTCTCTTCCGTCAGAAAACGAGGCCCATGGAGCATCGCGAGAGCGATAGTCCGCCGCCCGCCCGTCACGAATCCTTAGAGCCTATCCTAAGACCGCTCCGAGCCGCT
>JAVHLO010000708.1:316-1526 GCA_031082105.1 Planctomycetota bacterium | reverse complement strand
ATGGGTTCGAAGTCGGACTGCATCTGGCGGCCGGCAACCTCGATGACCATTCCGAACGGGATCCTGCTCCCCGGTTTGAGCTGGTCGAGTTCTTTTCCAATGACTTCGATCTTCCCGTCCTCGACCTCATTGAGGTTGCGTGTCACGAGGTATTCGAATGCCGGTGTTTTCGTGCCGCCCATTTCGACGTGGGTATCTTCGCCGCGGATTCTTTCGCCCTCGAAGGCCGCGCCGTACGCCACGGGGATCGGCACCTTTGTGATGACGAGTTTCAGGCCGCGGACCTCGATCGCTTTTGCGACCATCTTCTCCGCGGGCAGGTTGGATACGACATGCTCGTAGGTGCAGACGCCGGTGGGCAGGATCTCCGGGATGTCCGATTCGGTAAGCGCCGGGAAGCCGTAGTTGATGGCGCCGGCGGCCTGGGCGTATTGCTCGTCATTCACGGTACCGAACGCGAGGACGAACGCGAATACGCGGTTCTTGTTGTAGAGGAGCGCCCTGCGTCCGTCGCCGGGCTTGACACCGCCGAACGCCATGGCGGCGCGGATGGCGAACCCGAGCGGGAAGCACGCGCCGGTGACATCCTTCGAGAACGGGACGAGCCGGGTTTCCCAGCCCATCTGGACGCCTTCCGCGCGCAACTGGTCGGCCATCGTCTTGCCGTTCACGCTGTCGGAGAAGATGAACGTGTAGATGTTCTTCTCCTGAAGTTCGCGCGCGATCTTGACGGCGGTCTTGCTGTCCTTGCATTCGCCGACGCAGGCGGCGAACCCGGGCGCGCTGCCGTCGACGAACTCGACGCCGCGCTTTCGCATGATGATGTCGTCGGCCGCGCCGAGGTAGAAGTTGCCCGTCTCGGGGCATGCTTCCGCAACGACGTACGGGAGCGGGTCCTGGAGGTACTTGAGGATTTCGACGATCTCATCCGCGAACAATGCGGCCATGCCCGCATCGAGCGCGTGGCCGAGGAACGGCACCCACAGCGACTTCGTCGGTATGGGCGGAAGCATGTTCTTAATGTATTTCAGCGGCGTCTCAAGGTCAGCGATCTTCTCGACCTTGAAGCCCGTCATGGCATAGATGATTGGCGCGTAGTATCCCGTGTTCGGGAACTCGACCTTCTTGTCCGCGCCGTGCTTCTTGAGCGCGTCGGCGAAGGCCTTTTCGGCGCGGGCGGCCAGTTTGTGTGCGCCACGGATAGCCGCGG
>JAVHLO010000708.1:0-306 GCA_031082105.1 Planctomycetota bacterium | reverse complement strand
GACATGCGAGACTCCTTATTCTAAAACGTCCTTTTCGACCCGTTTGCACGGGTCGGAAGCAGGACCGCCGGAAGCGGTCCCCGCAAACGCACCTTAGTGACCGCACGAGCACGAACAGGGGGAAGCGCCCTTCTGGTCCGGCACACGCTCGATGTAGATGAGCTTGCACCTGTCGCATTCAAGCAGGACATAGGTCTTGTTGGACCAGTTGTACGTCTGCCTGTCGATTTCGGCCATCTTCCCTTCCTTGCAGTGAGGGCAAGTCTTTTCAGCAGCCATGAGTAACAGCTCCTCCAACCGGACTTC
>JAVHLO010000707.1 GCA_031082105.1 Planctomycetota bacterium | reverse complement strand
ACCGTGATTGGAATATTCGAATGATCAAGGCTGTCGTATTCGATTTTGACGGGGTGATTCTCGAATCCGCCGAGATCAAGACGCGGGCGTTCAGGAAGCTGTTTGCGACCGAGCGTCCAGACCGGATTGCCGCGATCGTGGACTACCACGCGCGGAATATGGGAATATCGCGCTTTGTGAAGTTCAAGCATATATTCCAGAACATCCTCGGCCGTCCCTTGCCGATCGAGACTGAGACTGAGCTCGGCAGGAAGTTCTCGGAAATAGTCCTGCAGGAAGTTCTCGAGGCGCCATTCGTGCCTGGGGCCAGGGAGTTTCTGGATGAGAACTGCGACAGGTACGAGCTCTTCGTCGCGTCCGGCACGCCGACCGAAGAGCTCCGGCATATCGCAGAAAAGCGTGGCATAGCGGGACGCTTCAAAAGGATCTGTGGCACCCCTCCCACAAAGACCGATATCCTACGTGCGATCTTGACGGACAATGGATGGAGACCCGGAGAGGTCGTTTTCGTCGGCGACGCCGAGACCGACCTGAACGCCGCACGAGACACCGACGTCGTATTTGTCGCCCGAATCGGACCGGAGAGTCCGGCAATGAGTGAAGCGCAGCACAGAGTCGCCGACCTTCGTGGCCTCGCGACTCTGATTGTGTCCTTCTGAAACGTCGAACCGCCCGTGGAGGTCGCTGCAGGCGAGCGCGCGGCGACCGGCCGTGGGCGCCGTGCGGTGCCGGTTCTCTGCGCGGCGGACTGCGCAGACGCAAGAAGACCGGGCAATGGTTGTGCTCTTCTCACTTACTGGGAGAACAAGAATGAAGGCCATCGTCTTCGGAGGCTCGGGATTCCTGGGCGGGCACGTCGCCGACGCGCTCACCAGGGCCGGACATAAGGTCGCGGTCTACGACGTCAGGGCGTCGGAACACTTGAGCCCTTCGCAGCAGATGATAGTCGGCGATATCCTCGACGACAAACTCGTTGAGAGATCCGTGAAAGGCGCCGACCTGCTGTACAACTTCGCGGGCATCGCCGACATCGACGAGGCGGCGAACAGGCCGGTCGAGACCGTTCGACAGAACATCCTCGGTAATGCGATACTGCTCGAGGCGGCCAGAAAGGCGAAAGCGAAGCGATTCATCTACGCAAGCACTGTCTACGTCTACAGCAATTCCGGCTCGTTCTACCGCTGCAGCAAGTGCGCCTGCGAGCTCTACATCGAGACTTATCAGAAACAATACGGCCTCGACTATACAATCCTCAGGTACGGCACGGTCTACGGTCCGCGAGCCGACGAGAGAAACAGCGTGCACAGATACATCACTCAGGCCATGACGAAGAGGAGGATCACATACCCGGGAAACGGGAATGAGGTGCGGGAGTACATCAACGTCCTTGACGCGGCGCAGGCGAGCGTCGAGATACTGAGCGCTGAGTTCAGAAACGAACACGTGATATTCGGCGGTCACTACCCCATGAAGGTCAGCGAGCTCCTAGCCATGATCAAAGAAATCCTGAAGAAAGACATCAGGATCG
>JAVHLO010000706.1 GCA_031082105.1 Planctomycetota bacterium | reverse complement strand
CGTATCGAAGAGGAATCCGACCGAGTTCGCGCCGCCGAGCGTTCCGCCCTTGTTTTCGAAAATCTTCCGCAGTTCGGACGTGGTCCGGTTGCGGTTGTCCGTGAGTGTCTGTGCCATCAGTGCGGTCCCGCCCGGACCATACCCTTCATAGGTGATCTCTTCGAGCTGGCCGCCCTCCAGTTCGCCGGAACCTTTCTTGATCGCCCGATCGACGTTCTCCCTGGGCATGTTCGCCGCGCGCGCCTTGTCGACCGCGTACTGGAGTTTCAGATTCATGGCAAGATCGCTTCCGCCGGTCTTTGCTGCGAGCGTGATCAGCTTTGCGATCTTGGAAAACGCCTTGCCCTTCTTGGCGTCGGTTACGCCCTTCTTGTGCCTTATGCGCGCCCAATGGGAATGGCCTGACATCTGTTTTGCCTCCATAGTCGGTACGAATACGTTCTACGCCAGCGCGGAGCCAACAGTCGGAAATCGATTCCGCGGACAGACCCCGTTTCCAGTCATTCCCCCGACCGTAGGCGGGGGCATCTCTTCCACCTTCGGACAAGTGGATTCTGAAACAAGTTCAGAATGACAAACAAGCGTTCTTTCGGCAGAACCGGGATCTACGGCTCGATCAGATCGAGCAGGAGCGCTTCCCGGTAGAAGGTCAGAAGGTCGAGAACGACAAGCGCGACATTGTCCGGCACCTTGCCGCAATCGCGAAGGTAAAAGAAGAGCGACTCCATCTGTTTGTATGCCGGTTCGAAGTTGTCGTCGCATATCTGCACGTATGATGTGGACAGCACATGCTCCACATGCGAAACGAGCTCCGGGTCCAGACACATCGATTTCATGAGTCTGACGATGCCCGTGAAACCGGTGTACACGTCGTGGACCGTGAGGTAGGTCGTAGGAAGTGGCGCGCATCGCGTGATCTTCCGGCCCGGAAGAACGTATTCGACACAGCACCGTGACGTGCTCGAGTACCTGACCTCGAAGAAGCCGAAGTTATCGTTCAGCGCGACGAGCGGGCTCTCGAAGCCGTTAACGGACACAACGACCGGCATCTGCGACAGGAGTTCGCCCTCTACGATGATCTTGCGTGGTTCGCCCGGCAGGACACGCTCCGGGTAGATGTTCAGAATCCGGCAACGCGGCTCACACAAGTCTCTCTGAACGCGCTGCAGGCGCGTGCAGCCGATTCCCACAGTAAGGAGCAAAACGGCGCAAGCCGGCAACAAAACCCGTCTGAACATGGGCACAGACTCCTACATGGGCCACGGCAACGCGTGCGACGAGGCGGCCCTCAGTCCCGTGAGGGCATACCGACCGTCTCTCCACGCGGACACTAAGACTGCCATTCTATCCGGTTGCCCGTCAAAAATCAAGCAAAATATGCGCGAGGGGCGCAGTCATGGTTTGTGAATGCCTGAGTTGCCGGGGTTCGTAGTAGCGACTTCAGTCGCTCGTCCTGGCTAGCCCGCATCATCTACGAATCAAGGAAAAGCATCGACAGACTGTCATTCCGAACTCGGTTTCCGCCGCA
>JAVHLO010000705.1 GCA_031082105.1 Planctomycetota bacterium | reverse complement strand
CGAGCAGCGTGGGTCACGCTGCATGAATGCGTCTGGTCACAGGTTCTCTCGCAATCACGAAATCGACTATAACACAGAGCGCGTATTGTGTCAAGGAGATTCCCTTGCGAGCTTTCCGTCCGCGGCCAGGTCCTTGCCCGGTTGTTGACATCCCCGGCGGCTTCTGCTAGACTGTCGCCCATGAAACACCGGACCGTCATACTCGGCGCGGGCATCACTGGGCTCGCCGCAGCCTGCAGGCTCGGCAGGTCGGCGCTTGTCCTGGAGAAAGAGAACAGTGTCGGCGGACTCTGCCGAACCTTCAGGACACGCGGCTTCACTTTCGACACCTCCGGCCACGTCCTGTATTTTCGCGATGACCGCATCCGGAGTTTCGTCACGCAGGTGCTGCTCAAGGGCGACGTCACCTGGCACGAGCGACGCGCATCGGTCGCCATCGGAGGACGACGCATCCCGTATCCGTTCCAACACCACCTGCGTGCGCTGCCCGAGCGCCTGCGGCGCGAATGCGAAGATGGACTGGCAAACCGCGTCTCGAACGCCGGAGAGCCGCGTGATTTTCTGGAATGGACCACGCGCCGGTTCGGCGATGGGATCGTGCGCCATTTCATGCTGCCGTTCAACGAAAAACTGTGGAGGCACCGGCTCGATGAGCTCGATTGGGATTGGGCGCGGCGGCTCGTGCCGACGGTCCAGCCCGACGAATCGGATTCCACAACATGCGGCGGCGACGGGGTGAGCCACGCCGGAGGACGCACGCGGACGAGAGCAGCGTGCGGACGAAGGACGGGCGACACACCGATCGGGTACAACAGGCGGTTCGCCTATCCTGTCAAGGGCGGCATCGGGACGCTCGCCCGGGCGTTCGCAGCGCATGCGACTGGCGAAATCAGGACCGGCACTGAATGCGTCGGCATCGATCTCCATGGGCGCATTGTCAGGCTCAGGAACGGCACGAGCGTCAAGTACGACTCGCTGGTGAGCACGCTTTCTCTGCCCGCGCTCGTCATGATGGCGCGGCCTTGTCCGGACAGTGTGAAGAGGTCGGCGATCCGGCTCAAGACATTGTCCGTCTGCTCCATTTGCTATGGTCTCACGCATCGCGTCGCGAGCGACAATCACTGGACGTACTTTCCCGAGCCCGGGGTGTCGTTCTTCAGGGTCGTGTTTCCCTCGGAATACTCCCGGAATTCGACGCCCGAGGGGTGTGGGAGCCTCTGTGTCGAGGTCTCCGGCCTTCCCGAGAGCATGCCGTGCAGCGAGCGCGAGCGCGCCGCGCTTCTTGAGAAGGTCCGGTCCGGGCTCGTGCAGGTGGGTCTGCTGGGACGTCGTGAGAAGCCGGCGGTGGCGCGCGTGGTGTTGATCCGGAACGCGTACCCGATCCCGACCATCGGCTCGCGCGCGGCGGTCGAGGAGATCCGGGCATTTCTTCGGCGTCGCGGCGTTGTAGCGGCGGGTCGGTTCGGCGGCTGGGCGCACCTTGGGATCGAGGATTGTGTCCTCGAGGGTTTCCGCGCGGCGGAAACCGAGTAA
>JAVHLO010000704.1 GCA_031082105.1 Planctomycetota bacterium | reverse complement strand
AAGCATGTGCGTGGCGGCCTCGCCCGCCTTTTCCTTCTCCGCGAAGGGAAGCCACAGATGTTTCGCCGGCCTATCGGGATACTTATAGTTTCTGAGCACCTCCTCCGTCGCTTCGATCATGAAGACGAGCTTGCCGCTCTTGCTGACGATGTCCTTGACCCGCTGTACCTCGTGCGGTTCGCCGCCGGGCACCTGGATCACGATCTCTTCCTCGCCGAACGGTCTGATGGAAGGCTCCTTGAGCCCCATCGTGTTGACGCGCCGCTCGAGCACCTCGACGGTCCGAGTCATCGCATCGCGGAGACTCACGTCATCGGGAAGTTCCTCCTTTACAATCCGAAGCCGGATCTCCGCGCCGCCGCGCAGGTCCAGGCCCGGCGTCATCTTGCAGTTCCGGAGGAACCCCTCTTCGCCAAACCCCGGTTTGTCGTCGCTTGGAAAGGCGAAGAACCCCGCCACCAGCACAAGGACGACAATGCCGAACAATCTCAACCGGTCGCTGTGATCCATTCTATTCTTCCTTTCCTTCCGTCGTATCGAAGCTCCGCTCTTCAAGCAACTCCAGAGATGCGGGCAGTTCTCCGGAGTCGAGCATCACGCTCAGGTCTTTCGCCTCCTCGGCGTCAAACTTGCCCCGAATCCGGGCCTGGCCGCTCGGGATCGGCTCGTCGATCCTCGGCGCGGATTGTACCACGCCGTCGAGGACGATCGCGAGCCTCCGGTTGACGTTTTTCTCCGTGACCTCGGCAAACTTGCGTTTGCCCTCGTTATCGAACTCCAGGTGGATCTCGCTCTTTCCGAACTCGTCGTAACCGTGGTAGGCCTGGGCGATGTTGGCGCCCGTTACCAGTTCGGCGTCCTCCACAAGCATGTGCGTGGCGGCCTCGCCCGCCTTCTCCTTCTCCGCGAAGGGAAGCCACCGGTGTTTCAATGGCGCTTCAGGATACTTGTAGCCTACAAGCGCATCGTCCGCCGCCTCGACCATGAAGGCAAGCTTGCCGCGCCTGGTTACGATTTCCTTCGCACGTTCGAGCTCGCGGGATCCAGTATTGGGCACCTGAACGCGGATTTCGTTTTCGCCAACCAACCCAACCCAAAATTCCCTCAGTCCCACGCGCTCAAGACGCCGCCGGAGTATCTCCGCTGTCTCGTGCACAGCCTCGTCAAGGTTTGCTGCAGGCGCAAGCCCTTCCTTGACGAGCCGAAGCCGCAGTTCCACACCTTTGCTCAACTGCCGGCCCGCGCAGCCAAGACACGCGATGAGGGCTATGCCCACAACCACGCTTGGGACTATTCGGCGCATTCGAACATCCTGTGACATTCCCTATCCTTCCCTGTTCTCCCTGTTCTCCGCCCCGCCCTGTTCCCTATCGTCTCTTGACCCTCTCTCGACATCCACGATCGCCGTGCGAATTACCCGGATGCGGGTGTTGTTGCCGTCGTCCACCTTCAAGATGACGTCAAAATCACGCACGGCCATGATGGTCCCGAAGATGCCGCCGCTGGCCAGGACGCGGTCGTTCTTTTTCAGTTCGGAG
>JAVHLO010000703.1 GCA_031082105.1 Planctomycetota bacterium | reverse complement strand
ATGCGCACGCATCTTCTCGAACGGCTTCGAGCTTGAGCCGCATCTCCTCGATCCGGGACTCGAACTCCCGATCCGGGGGTCGCTCCGCAACGCCGCGACAGCGCGCTTCCACGGCCTCACTGAACGGCAGGAAGCCGGCGATCTCAAGTCCCGCGAGCTGCGACCTGATGTACGCCTCTTCGGCCTCGCGGCGGATCTTGTTTCCGACGACCACGACGCGCCTGACGCCGAGCTGCGCCGCGAATTCCGCGACGCGCCTTGCCGTCTCAGTAGCCGCCTGTGTAGGCTCTGCAACGACCAACACGGCATCGACACGCGAGGCTGTTCCGCGCCCCAGGTGTTCCGTACCCGCAACCATGTCCATGATGACGACCTCATCGCGTTCGACGATGAGGTGGTGCATCAGCGCCTTCAGAAAGGTATTCTCCGGGCAAGCGCAGCCAGCCCCGCCGGACTTTGTCTTGCCCATGATCATGAGCGCGATACCGTCGTGTCTTACAGCGAATGAATCTGGCAAGTCGTCCACGCGGGGGTTCATTCTGAACATCTGACCCGGCACGCCGACCTTTGCCCCGGTGCGTTCCTCGATCAGCTCTTTCATCTCGGCGATGGGCCGCGGAGCAGGTTCAAGAGGAAAACCAAGGGCGCCGGCGAGGTTCGCGTCGGGATCTGCGTCGATGACGAGCACCTTGCGGCCGGCTCGGGCCCATGAGCGCGCGAGGGCTGCGGCGACCGTCGTTTTCCCAACACCGCCCTTTCCGGAGATGGCGAGCTTCACGGGCGTTTCTCGAATCCGGCTCCTCTCAAGCTGCTGCGCAGGCGCCAAAGCGACCGCTTTGTGACTTTTATCACAAGCCAAGCGAAGTATAGCGTGAGTGGCAAGTCATGTCAAGAAATTGCGGCGTCGGTCCGGCCACGCCAGGAGCAACGGTCCCCGCCATCGCTCCGCGTGTGTCCATAGTCCGCCTTGCCATGCCGAGTTCTATCAGCTCTTGTCCGGAAAGTCGAAGAAGGATTCTTCACTCTCTTCGGTCATAAAGAACAATCGACATTCATTCTGAGCATAGTCAGCAACGATCATCATTCTTGTATGCTCTGGTGTTTCGGGTTCTTCCAATAGGTACTTCATTCCCGGTCTCTTTTCGTCCTCGAAGAACTTATTCCAATGCTCCAGGCCCCAACCGGTCGCCGTGCCACCACCAAGCTTGAAGTAGATCTCTTTGAACTGCTCCTTGGCAACCTCTTTCATGTCGTAGTCGTCTCCAAGGCAGAACGTCGGCCGTGTGCCGCGCCGCGCCAGCGGCGTCGTGCACGATGGCCTTGTTCGACATTCTGTCATTCTACCGTTGTACCTTGCATAGCTCACCTTGCTTCTTCTCAATATGGGCAACAATAGCTTCTTTCGATGAGGTGCTCCTTGGTAGTTCAAGATAATCGACAGCAAATTGCCTGATGTGATCAAGGTGTTGAGCGTGTTTTCCATCGGGCTCTGGATCCTGAAGCGCAGCCGTGACAAGATATCGAAATCCTTCAGGGATGCGAAGATG
>JAVHLO010000702.1 GCA_031082105.1 Planctomycetota bacterium | reverse complement strand
CAAGACCCGGGGTTTTTACGGGCACAACGGCCACCTGTCGGTGGACCCGGTGGTGATCGTCAAGATGCTGCTGCTGGCGTACCTCTATAATGTTCCCTCGATCCGGGAGCTGATGCGGCAGACCGCCGACCGGCTCTCCTTTCGCTGGTTCATCGGCTACGATCTGGACGAGAAGATTCCCGATCACAGCGTGATCAGCAAGGCCTTGCGGCGCTTCGGCCCCGACGTGTTCCGCGAGCTGTTTGAAAAGAGCGTGGCGCAGTGCGCGGCCGCCGGTCTGGTGGGCGGCGAGTTGGTGCACGTGGATGCCACCACCGTGAAGGCCGACGCCTCCGGCGATTCCATCGTGGAGCGCTTCCAACCGGCCCACTCTCCCGAGCGCTTCGTGCAGGCCGTGGAGCAGGAGATTTCCGCCAACGAGACGAAAGAGACTCCCCCCTCGGGTGGATCGGCCGTCAACGACCGCTACGTCTCGACGACCGATGGCGACGCCTCCATCGTCTCGCGCCACGGGGGGAAACGCGAGTTGGCCTACAAGGATCACCGGGTGGTGGACGACCAGTGCGGGGTGATTCTCGAGACGCAGGTCACCCCGGCGGCGGTGGCGGAAGGAACGCGCCTGCCGTTCCTGATCGAGGCCGTGCACGCCCGGCAGCTTTATCCGCGGGCGGTGGCCGCCGACAAGAGCTACGGCCACGCCGCTAACTTCCGTTATCTGTGGGAACAGCGGATCACGGCGCACTTGGCGCGCATCCGGTCGCCACGGCAGAAGCCCGGAGTCTTTGGCAAAGAACAGTTCACCTATCTTCCCGAGGACGACGTTTACCTCTGTCCGACGGGACAACGCTTGTCACCCGGGACGCGCAAGGCCCGGCGCGGCTTCCGGGAGTATAAAGCCGCCCAGACGGCCTGTCAACCTTGCCCCCGGCGCGAGGCCTGCTTAACCGGCCACAGCGCGCGCACTATCCAGCGGGCGACCGATGAAGCCTATGTGGAACGCATCCGTCCCGGACCGATCGGCCGCCGCGGGGCGATGCGACGGCGCAAGGCGGTGATGGAAGGCAGTTTCGCCGACGCCAAAGAGCGCTATGGGCATCGCCGATCCCGCTGGCGAGGCCTCAACAAGATGCAGATGCAAAGTTATCTGGTGGCGGCGGTGCAAAACCTCGGCAAGCTTCTGAAATTCGGACCGAAGCCGGCGGCCGAAGCCCGGCAGTTCTCCCGGCCAATGATCGCGCCGCCCACGATACGGGCCGAAATCGGCTTTGTCCTTTTCTGGCTCAAGAGTCGGGTCACCATCTCACGATCGCTGCCACTCTTAACCCCCTGACCCACGACCTTTGAGCAACAACCCCGTCCTGCAATGCGCGTCATTTCGGTGCTGCTCTGCACATTATTCACGGATGCATTTGGACAGTCGCCGGCACCGATTGAGTGGGGGGAGGCGAGGTGGGCGCATTTGGCGGGCTGGCCGGGCCTGCCGCGAATCTCAACGTTAGGGGTGATTCCCATGGGGGATACGCTCTTGTTCACTGCTCACAATGTGGGC
>JAVHLO010000701.1 GCA_031082105.1 Planctomycetota bacterium | reverse complement strand
AGATTCCGTCCACCGCAGCGGATCCGCCTGCGGCGGAAACCGAGTTCGGAATGACTACCAATGGGCACGTGGCCAAGGAAACAAGTTCCCTTGACATCCTTGTCAGCACCAAGGCGCAAAGACACGAAGTTCACAAAACCATGTGGACTGCGTATGCCGCGTAAACGATCAGCTTGGCTATTTCTGCTTCTCGTGGGGATAGACGTGCAGAATCCGCTTCCTGCTTCTTTGTGTCCTAGGGTCTTTGTGCTGAAGCGGAGCAACCATCGGCTCCTTTATGCGCCTTTTGTGCCTTTTTGTGGCAATCGGACTTTCGAGAGGCTCCCTGTATGATTTTCTTGGATAGCTTAGGGTAGAATCGGTGGTTTCCGCGGTTTCGGTGGCTGATACCGGATGCGGTTTCTCGTGGAGGTGGCCAGCGGTGCACATACCGGACGGATTCGTTTCGGGTCCGATCAACATCGCGGGCGCGGTGGTTGCGGTTTCGGCCGTCGGGGCCGGCGCGTACTTCGCTTCGCGCGCGCCGGAAGGTCGGGAGCGGATTGTGCCGCTGCTGGCCATGACTTCTGCCTTCGTCTTTGCAGCGCAGATGTTGAACTTCCCGATCGGCGGCGGGACCAGCGGTCACTTTCTCGGCGCCGCGTTCGTGGGCGCGATGCTGGGCGGGTGGAACGCGTGCCTCGCGCTTGCGCTGGTGCTCGTCATCCAGTGTCTCGGCTTTGCGGACGGCGGCATAACGGCGCTCGGGACGAACATCGTCAACATGGGCGTGATCGGCGGCCTCGGCGCCTACGCCTTCATGCGCGCGGTTCGCCCGCTGCTCCCCGCCGGCAAGGGCTGGTTCCTGGGAACCGCGGCCGCAGCGGGGTGGATGAGCATCGTGGTCGCGGCGACCGCCTGCTCGCTGGAACTGGCCTTCTCCGGCACCAGCCCGCTCTCGTTAGTCTTGCCGGCGATGGCAGGGACACATGCGGTTATCGGTATCGGCGAGGCGCTGATCACGGCTTCCGTGCTCTCCATTGTCACCGTCGCGCGGCCGGAGCTGCTTCCTCAATGGGCGCGGGTCGACGTGAAGCCTGGGGGATCGCCGGGACGAAGCAGGCGCGCGATCTGGATAATCGCCATTGCCGGCCTGGCGCTTGCGTTCGTGCTTGCCGCCGTCGTGATCCCCCACGCGTCCAGTTCTCCGGACGGACTCGAGAAGGTCGCGGAGGACAAGGGGTTCCTGGCCCGTGCCGAGGGCAGCAGCGTCTGGGAGAAATCGCCCCTGCCCGACTACTCCGTTCCCGGGGTGGAGTCCGAGGGACTCTCCACCTCGCTGGCGGGGATTCTCGGCACGATAGCTGTCTTCGCAGCGGGGTTTGTCGTCATCCGGCTCGTGGTCGGCCACGGCGCAAAGAGCGCCCGGCAGCCGGATGAGACCTAGCCCGGATTATTCACGAACAAAGACAAGAGGACGACACCGTGTCGCATCTGGGAGCGCCCCGCCCCTGCGGGGCTTCCTTCGGGAAATCGGCCCCGACGCGTCGGGGCGCTCCCAGATCATGAATA
>JAVHLO010000700.1 GCA_031082105.1 Planctomycetota bacterium | reverse complement strand
TTGGCCCGCCACTTGCGCACTTCGTTGAGCCTCGCTTCTTCGTGGGACAACCAGTACCGGACCTTCTCGCGCAGGTCGTCCGGACCTTTGAACATCATCGTTTCCCGATCCACGATGTCTTCGCATGAGTCCGGATGGAACCTGACGAGCGGCAACCCGCCGGATGCGAGCACGCTCGCGGTCTTATAGTGACGCCAGCCCGCATGGTTGCCGAGGATCGTTATCCTGCTTGCCTGGTATATCTTAGGAAGCTCTTCGAATCCGGCGGGGCCGACGAAGTACTTCCCTAGCGTCGGGTGCGTCTCCTGCGGGAACTTCCCCCAGATCTTGATGTCCAGCCCCAGGGGCGCCAGCCATTCCAGGGGAGTGAGCCGGTAGAACGCGTTCGCCACGGTCTGGAACATGTCGTAGACCATCGCGTCGCGAAGGCGGGCGTGCGAGAATCCTCTGAGGTTCTCGACGACACTGGTCTCCCATGCCCGGGCCGGTACCAGGTCGATGTTCGTAGTAACCGCGACGTCCGACCCATACTTTGCGCGGTCACTTTCCGAGAGCTCCGACGGCTTGAATGTCTCCTCGTTCGTACAACTCGGAAAGTGGATGAAATTCTGTCGCGGGTAGCGGTACCGATCGAATGCCTCCTGCCACCATTTGAACTCCGTGTCGACCAGCACGAAGTCGTTTGGACCGATGGATTGGCCCGCATGTTCCTGAAGAAGGGCGGGCACCATGTCCTGGATGAAGGTGAGGTGGGGTATGCCCTTGGGCACCCAGGGCCACTCGCGACGGAGGTGGTCCATCTGGAAGATCATGTCCGGCTTGAATTCCGACAGCGCCGAGACGACCGCCGTCGGGTACAGGCGGTCCATCGCGGACGGCTCCTTCACTATGCGGGTCTCGTGACCCAACCTTCGGAGCGCTTGAGCGATGTCTTCGATAACATGGCGCAGCACGGTCGTGAAGACGCTTACCATGAAGAGCACGCGGACTTTGTCCGGGAGCTGCGGACGTGAAGGCGATGCAATCGATATCCCGGTCTGCTTCTCGAGCGCTGCGAGCATTTCGGATGTTTCCGCCGTCGTATTGAGCACGCCCCCGGATTGATAGAGAGCCTGCACGCCGTCGAACCACTTTCCGAAGAGTGTCTTCAGTCGCCTGTCTCTAAGCTCATTGCCGGCGGCCGGGTAGTGTACGGCCATGTCTTTCACCGCGCTTGTCAATGCCTTCTGTCTATGGCCCCACGCTGCGGCGAAGAAGGCCTGGGCCTTCGGTGTCTCATCGGGCCTGACCAGCGTCACGACAGGCCGCCCGTCAGGCGAGAATGGTAGGGCGCGCCATGGGTGGTCGATGAAGAAGGCGGTCAGCTCTTCCCATGCCTCCGGGCCGCAGAAGAACATCACGCGTCCGGAGTCAAAGACCGCGCTCATATCGACCGCAGCAAGCTGCGCCGCGAACACTGCGAGATCGGTCTCCACGACATAGAGCGGAAATTGCGCGCCGTTGGCGATCTGCGGGAACTGCTCCGTGCTGCGCACCACCTCGGGCACGAACCTCGGGTGC
>JAVHLO010000006.1:3327-25013 GCA_031082105.1 Planctomycetota bacterium | reverse complement strand
GGTTTCCGGGTTGACAAGATCTTGAATTCTGTTTCAGATCTTGTGGACTCAGGATACTAGGAGGGCCTCTGCGCCGCCTGCTTGCGTTTCGCCGGCGCCCGTTTTTGCCACTTCACCTGCGAGGCGTCCGCCCACAGGTGGTCGAGCTCGTAGTACCGGCGCAGCTTGTCCTGGAGAACGTGGATGACGAAGTCGCCGTAGTCTATGAGTATCCAGGCGCCCGCCTCGTAGCCTTCCCTGCCCAGCGCGGCCGCGTGCTTCGCTTTCATCTGCGCGCGGATCTCGTCCGCTATCGTCTGGAGATGCTTCGGGTTCAGACCGGAACACAGCACGAAATAGTCGGTGAGGAAAAAGACCTTTCGCATGTCGAGTACGACAATGTTCTCGCCTTTTTTTTCATCGGCTATCCGCGCGCATGTCACGGCAAGTTCACGAATCCGCTTTTCGATGGTAGCCTCCTCTCTTGAACAGCCAGCGGAAGGGAGGCTGGAGGAAGTGCTGTGATCCAGAACCGGTCTCCAGCCTCCAGCTTCCAGCTTCCGCCCTCCAGCCTCTACTTGAACCCCAGCAGGCGGTGTATCTGCGGGCCGAACTTGAGGATCACGCCGGCGAATACGATCGACACCATCGCCATAAGCTTGAGCAGGATATTGAGCGACGGGCCCGCGGTGTCCTTGAACGGGTCGCCGACGGTGTCGCCCACGACCGACGCCTTGTGTTCCGGCGAGCCTTTTCCGCCCTCTTTCTTCCCTTCGATGAGTTTCTTTGCGTTGTCCCACGCGCCGCCCGCGTTGGCCATCATCACGGCGACGATGAACCCCGTGGAGAGCGAGCCGGCCAGCAGGCCCATGACACCGGCGACTCCGAGCACGAGGCCCATCACGATCGGCGCCAGGACAGCGACGATCGATGGAGCGATCATCTCGTGCTGAGCCGCCTGCGTGGCGATTGCGACGCACCTGGCGTAGTCCGCCTCCGCCGTGCCCTCCATGAGCCCCTTGATCTCGCGGAACTGGCGTCGAACTTCCTCAACCATCCGGCCGGCCGCGCGGCCCACCGCCTTCATCGTCATTGCGCAGAAGACGAAGACCATCATGCCGCCGATGAAGAGTCCCACGAGCGCGCGCGGGTTCATCAACGACACGTCCATCGCCTCAAGCAGTGACGGGATCGAGCTGGTGTTTACCGGGATGACCGTGGGTTCGCCCTTGTTGGTCTTCCCCGACTGGATGTACGCAACCGGGTGTTTGTCTTCCATGGCCGCGAAAATCCGCGGGTTCACCTCGCGCATCTCGCGCTCTCGCAGCGAACCCTCTTCAATGACGACGACAGCCGGGGCCAGGGCGAAGTCGCTCTCCGCCTGGCGTTCGATCCCGATCCGGACCTCCTCGACGTAACTGGCGAGCAGCGCAAGCGCCGTCAGCGCCGCCGAACCGATCGCGAACCCCTTGCCGATCGCCGCCGTCGTGTTGCCGAGCGAATCGAGCGCGTCGGTCCGCTCGCGCACCTCAGGCGGCAGGCCGGCCATCTGCGCGATGCCGCCCGCGTTGTCGGCGATCGGGCCGTAGGCGTCCGTGGCGAGGGTGATCGCGAGCGTGGACAACATGCCGACCGATGCGATGCTCACCCCGTAAAGGCCGAGCGCATAGTTCGAGAATCCACCCGCCAGGGCGAAGCTCAGCATGATGCCGACGGCGACGATGAGTACCGGCAGGCCGGTGGACCACATCCCGACCGCGAGGCCGTCGATCATCAGCGTCGCAGCCCCCTTGCGGGCCTGTTCCGCGATCCCCTTCACGGGCGAGAAGTTGGCCGAAGTGTAGTAGCTGGTCGAGTAACCGATCCCGACGCCGGCAAGCAGGCCGACGACTATCGAGCCCCAGATGCCCGCCACGCGCCACGTGCCGAGCGCCTCGCCGTTCACCTCGACGTTCCTAAGCAACAGGAACACCAGCCCGGCGGAAGCGACGAGCACCAGGACCGAGCTGAGATTGATGCCGCGGTTCAGCACGGACAGGAGTTTTCCGACCCCGGCCCCCTTCGGAAGCCGCACGGAGAGGATGCCGATTATCGAGAGAAAGGCGCCGACACCAGCGATGAGCATCGGGCACATGACGCCGCCCATGCCCAGCCCCGCGGCCACGCCAAGCGCGGCCGTCGCGAGTATTGAACCGCAGAAAGACTCGTAGAGGTCAGCGCCCATGCCGGCGACGTCGCCGACATTGTCGCCGACGTTGTCCGCGACCACGGCCGGGTTGCGCGGATCGTCCTCGGGTATGCCCGCCTCAACCTTGCCGACGAGGTCGGCCCCGACATCGGCCGACTTCGTGAATATCCCGCCGCCCACGCGCGCAAACAGCGCCTGCGTGCTCGCGCCCATGCCGAAGCAGAGCATCACCAGCGTAACTTCGCGCAGCTCGAGGCCCGCGACGACGTACAACACGTAGAACCATGCCGAGATGTCCAGGAGGGCAAGCCCCACAACCACCAGCCCCATGACCGCGCCGCTGCGGAAGGCCACCTTCAGCCCCTTGTCGAGGCTCTCCTGCGCCGCCATCGTCGTCCTGGAACTCGCCAGCGTTGAGGTGTTCATCCCGAGGAAGCCCGACAGCGCGGAGAAGAAGCCGCCCGTCAGGAACGCGAACGGCACCCAGACGGATTGCGCATGGAACACGAAGGCCACAACAACGAGAATCGCGGCAAGGATCACGAACGTGATGCCCACGATCTTATACTGCTGCCTGAGATACGCCATCGCGCCCGTGCGGACGTACGACGCGATCTTCTGCATCCGTTCCGAGCCCGCATCGTACTGAACCATGCGGCGGTGCAGTAGAAACGCGGTCAACAACGCCAGCACGGCCGCGACCGGCACGGCATACCAGAGCAGCGGTACCAGGTCGACCCTGTCGGATATGCTTGATTTGACCGCGCTCGGCGCATCGCCGCCGATCAGCAGCAGCGCGCATCCGAACAGAAGCGCCAGGACAAGAAGTTTCGATCGTTTCCCGGTTGGTTTTCTCATGTGCTCTCAACAAAGCAGGACAAGATTTTTCACCACATGGGCGCAAAGAACGGAGAGGGCAAGTCAAATCTTAAGGGGAGGTCCGTCGGCTCATGCCTGTCGAGAGACGCGCGTGCGCGTGCAGGTTCGGAAGAACCCGGAACAGGCTGAGTGCGGGGGTACCTGAACAGGATCATCACGAGGCGGCATTTTACTTATATTGGCCAAAAAGTCAAGAGAAATGACCCCTTCTCTGTAGTGAGTCAGTTACAGGGGGGCAGACGGTTCGCGGGCACGATACTCTGGAGCGTTAAAGCCGCGGCCTTGGCGCCCCAAGGGCTGTCGCGGCAAGTCCCCCTTAGCAAAGGGGGAATTCAGGGGGTTGTTTGTTCGGGGCAACGATCCAAGGTCAAAGCTGCGGCTTTGACGCTTCATTATTCTGCGGTCCCCCCCGTAGTTGACGCATTGACTCTTGTGCTTGCGCTGTGGGTGGCGGACGGTGCAGACGTGAAGTGGCGGGCAGGTTCTCGGAGAACCCAGGGCAGAAAAGGCCGGAGGTACTCGGGAGCAACTTTCACGAGCCGGTATTCTATATGGTTTTATCGCAAAAAAGTCAAGTGGAAATACGCTCTCAGCTCAGGCCGGATACGGCGAGGCTCCCCGTCCGACTCCAACGTTCCCACGGTGGCCAGCTACTGCAGGGAGAATCGGAAAGGCAGGCGGTCAGGCCAAAACGCTGGAAAGACTTGACCCGGCGTAGGACTTACTGTATTCTGTCCATCTGGCGAGACCGTGGGGGGGGGGCCAAGCAACCAAAATCTAGAGACGTGGTCCGTCCCTGTTGTCCTTCCCTTTGAGAAAGGAATCGAAAAATGCCCAAAACAAGAAAGAATGCCTTCATCTTCCTGGTTCCCTTGATTTGCGGTCTTTTGTGTGCCGCTACCGCTCACGCCGCCAACCCCGGCGAGAAGGTCTGGGAGTTTGCCACGGGACACGGGGTAGGCTCTTCGCCTGCGGTGTCCGACGGGTTCGTCTGTGTGGGGTCTATGGATAAGAAGGTCTATTGCCTGAAGGCAGCCACCGGCGAAAAGGTCTGGGCGTTCGCCACGAAAGGCCGGGTGTCCTCTTCGCCTGCGGTGTCGGGCGGGTTTGTCTACGTGGGATCTGCTGATAATAAGGTCTATTGCCTGAAGGCGGCCACCGGCGAGAAGGTCTGGGCGTTCGACACGGGAGGCAGTGTGAGATCTTCGCCGGCGGTGTCCGACGGTTTCGTTTACGTGGGGTCTTGTGACAAGAAGGTTCATTGCCTGAAGGCGGCCACCGGCGAAAAGGTCTGGGAGTTCGCCACGGGACACGTGGTGTCGTCATCCCCGGCGGTATCGGGTGGGTTCGTCTACGTGGGGTCCATGTATGAAGACAAAAGGGTCTATTGCCTGAAGGCTTCAGGGAGCGCTCTTTCCGAATGGCCGATGTTCCGGAAAAATCCCGAGCACACCGGCGCGGAGCCGGCCAATGCCCCCCCGCCGGACCCCGTCCAGCCTCCCGAAGAACCGGCCGGGGACAAGACGCCGAAGGATGCGGAGATCGAATCCCTACTGGCGGAGTCTTGCGAGGCCGTGAACGCCGACGACTACAAGAAAGTACTGGCCGTGACGGAGAAGCTGCTCGAACTCGACCCGCGCAACGAGGTGGCGTGGCTGCGTCGGGGATACGCACTGTCCAAGCTTGGGCAGCCCGAGCCGGCTCTCAAGGCATACCGCAAGTGCGTGGAACTCGCCCCGGATTTCCCCAACGGGCATCACCAACTTGCCCTCGCCCTCTACGACCAGGGCGACTTCCAGGCCGCCATCTCCGCAATGACCCGGGCGGCGGAGTTGTTCACCGACCGGACCACTGCCGCCGATTCCCACTACCAGGTGGGGGCGTGGTGCATTGACAAGGGAGACGTCGATCGCGCCCTGGCCGCCTTCAAGGCGGCCGTCGCGCGCGACCCGAAGCACGTCAAATCGCTCATGCTCCTGGGAAGGGGCTATGTCGACAAGATGAGATATGAGGAAGCGATCGTGGTGGCGAAGCGCGCCATTGCCCTGGATCCGGCCCAGCCATTCCCGCATATGGTCATCGGACAGGCGTACATCATGACGAACCAGCCCGATCGCGCGCTGCCGGAATGGAAGAAGGCCTTCGAGCTGGACCCGACCAACCCCGATCCGGTCAAGGTCGTCGCCACGCTGTACCACGAGAAGGGGCAGCTCAAGGAGGCGGCGGACTGGTACCGGCAATACCTGAAGCTCAAGCCGGATGACCAGGAAGTCCGGAGCGTCTACGATGAGATACTCAAGCAGTTGGGCGAGGACGGGGACTCGCGCGCCACCGGGGGAACAGAGGTCGCCGAAGCCGGGACTCCTGACGCCCCGGAAGTTGAGTCATTCGCCGGCGTCAGTCTCGACGAGCTTCTGAAGAAAGAGAAGGAGCTCATGCCCCGCATGGCTGAGGATTCCGGGATTGCGGCAAGACGTCAGCTTGCCGCTGTGCGGACAGCCATCGCTGATCGTTACATCGCCGAGAAGAAAGTCGACTCCGCAGTCGCCTACCTTGCTAACGCCTGTCTTCTGGACAACACAAATGCCGCGCGGTTGGAAAAGCTGGGCGACTGGCTGATGTTTCTGCCGGAGCCCGGCATATCAGACCTCGAGCAGCACGCCTACGAGAGCGCGCTCCTGCTGTCGCCGCAGAACCGGGACGCCCGAATCAAGCTCGCGGGCTCCTACGTGGCCGACCGGTGCTACAGCGACGCCATCCCGCACCTGGAGAAAGTAATCTACGGCGGGGAGGATGCGTCTGAACCGGAGTGGATTCACATCGGGCTGCTGACCTGTTGTTACGTCGCGACAGGCGATCTGGATCGCGGGCGCGACTTCTTCCGCGAGTGCGCCGGCGAG
This sequence comes from Planctomycetota bacterium, assembly GCA_031082105.1. Classification (GTDB taxonomy): domain Bacteria; phylum Planctomycetota; class MHYJ01; order JACQXL01; family JAVHLO01; genus JAVHLO01. The sequence goes on along the minus strand of JAVHLO010000006.1, from coordinate 19,067 downwards.
AGCGGCGACAATCGCTTCCTGATCGCATACGCACTTCTTGAACGCGCAGCCGGTGGGACGGAAGAGGCCGCCGCTCTGCTCCAATTGGTTGAAAGCAGCGAGCAGCCCGGTTCGCCGCTCGCCCTCTATGCCAGGCACATTCTGAACGCAAGCAAAGCCGCCGACCGGCAGGAGGGTGACCAATCCAGCTCAGGAGATTCCGACAAACCTGCTGACAAGTGATTAGCCCGGATCATTCATGAACCGCCGTCCATGGTGTCGCGTCTTTTCCTTTGATGAATAATGCGGATTGGGAGAATGACCAATGAGAAAGTGGGTGGGTTCCCGCACAGTAGTGTTCGTAGCAACGGCCTTTGCGCTCCTCTTCGCCGCCTCCGCGCCTACGCAGAGCGTCGGTCCCGTAGTGAACCCTCAAGGAAGTTTCGCCCAGGCGGTCAAGGAGGCCGACCAGAAAATCGTCGCCTACCAGAATGCGCTCAAAGCCGGCAATCAGACGGCGATCCACGAGTCCGCCATGGCCATTCGTCGCGATACTTTCGCAGCCAACCGACTCAACCGCAGCGGCACGCAGGAGGAAATCGGCAAATTTCAAGCGCGGATGAACGACATCGAGAACAAAACCCTCGCAAAGGCCAAGATGGACATCGAGCAAATGCCGGAGTTCCAGGGGAAACAGGTGAAGTGGCAGACGGCGAGCAACGCCGGCAAGAAGGGCTTCTATAAGGCCAGCCAGGACTTCGACTACACCCTGACGGTGCTCGATGAAAAGACCGGGAAATGGGCGCCTGTCGGCGAACCGGCCAAGCTGCGGAAGGTTGAGTCCGCCGTCAACGATAACTACTATAAGTACGCGAATCCGGCAAGCCCGAAACCGACGCGGTGGGAGGCTGCAGAGTTCGCAAAGAACCACTCCATCACTCAGTGCGATCCTCACCATCCCGAATACTACGCGGGCGGCAGCAAGATATTCGAGAACCAGAAGCGCGGCCTCGCCCCGCTGGCCGGACTCGACACCAGGCAGGTTGAGGATGTCACTCACGCGATCCGGTACAAGTCCAATCACGAGATCATGGCGGCCCGCAAGCAACTGGAGAAGGTGGATTACGTCATCGCGAAGCGCGGATTGGAAGGAACTACGGAGGCAAGGGCATTGCGCGAACTCGCCCAGAAGCAACTTGTGAAAGCCGAAGTCGAGGGCGCGCGGCAGTTTGTCAAGCAGTGGGACGCCACGATAAAACCCACGATCCTCGCGGCGAAAGGAACGATACCCGGAGAGCTTCAGGATGAGGTCGCCCTCATGCGGAAACTTGCCACGGGGAAGATGTCGCCGGCAGACGCGAAGACGGCCCTCGGCAGACTCTCCAGAAACCTCGACAACGTCGTGGACGAGACCGTTGACCTCACGCGAAAAGCCGCTGCCCTGCTCCAGAAGAACGGGCTTTCCGTGACCGACCGGCTTCTCGCGACCGGACCGAAACTGGCGGTTGGACTGGCGATGGTCGGCCAGGTATACGGCACGGGCGACATGTCTGAACGCGGTTTGCAGGACATGGAGAAGAGTCTCTGGAAGGGAGAAGAGTACGGCTTCAAGCAAAGCCTGCAAACGGCCGCGCAGTACGGCAAGGAGACCTTGAGCAGCCTCGGCAATCTGGTCTTCAAGATCCCGGCCGAGCTCGCCGTCGGCGCATGGAACAAGACCGGCGAAGGTCTGCTGAAGGCTGATGATGTCTTCCAGGAGCAATCGAAAGACAACCCGTGGTACAAGGCCTTCGGCAAAACCGCGCTTGTTCTGGGCGGAGAAATGATAGAGAAGGGCAAAGGCGCCGTGGCAGGCGCGACGGGCTTGGCCTCCAAAGCCTGGGAAAAGGGATTCTGCGGAGTCATGGATGAGACCGGCCAACTCTTGAAGGTTGACAAGATTTTCAGTCTTTGGGAAGCCGGCGGGTACAAGGGCAATATCCAAACGGCCGCGGCCTTTCTGCCTGAAGTCAAGCTCCGAGTCGAGAAGAAGCTCGGGGCCGACCTGTTGTCGCTTGACATCATCAAGGCCAAGATGGAGAAACTCGTCGAGGAGTATAAGGGATCTGACCCTACGAAGGACAAGGAATTCCTGCAGAAGGAAGAACAACTCACCAAGGCATACGAGAAGCTTGTCGCCGGTATGAACCGCAAGGCTACCGCCACGGAGCGGATGCACGCCGGACTGGAGAAATTTGAAAGGCACCGGATATCCCCGGAATTGCAGAGCCTCTTCGAACGGATTAGACAGATACCGCCGAGTTTGAAGCCTGCCGGAGAGACGTCGGCAGCGGCCGCAAAGGAAAAACCCGAAGAAAGACTTCTCGCACAGGCCAGGCAACTGGGCATCCCCGAGGAGAAACTCCAGGGCAGGACGGCCAAAGAGCTTGCTGCACTGATCGAAGAGTGGAAGAAAGTGACGCTGAACGTCACGATCGAACTTTCACAGCCGCGTGTCCGCGTGGGACAGAGACTTTCCGCGACCGTAAGGATCGAGGGCGGGACGCCGCCGTACACGGTCACCGGCAAGGGGGCATCGGTCGAGACGGACGGCGAACTCAGCTTCCAGGTGAAAGTCCCGAATGAGCCTGGAACCTACGAAATCAGCGCCGAAGCCGTTGACCAGGAAGGCAAGCGCGGGGCGGCGAAGGTCTCCTATGGCGTGCTGCAGGGCCGCGAGGTGGGAGGAGACGTCTACTTAGTCGGACCCGAAACTATGTCCGTTGGCGAGACGGGGAAGTTTACCGTAACCACCGTGGGCGCGCCGCCGTTCACCGTCACTGTCGTTCGCCGGAGCCTCAGCCAAGAGGGCGAAGAAGCGACCGATGAGGCGGTCGCCGAGTTCACCATGACGGGCCGCGTGGGAGCCTTCAACTATGCGCCGCGCGAGGCGGGCAGAGAGGAACTCTATGCCACTGTGGTGAATTCCGACGGCAATATCGTGGGCCGCCGACTCTGGACGATGACGGTCAAGCCGTAGGCGGCGTTTCTGTCTTCTGGATTCCGCGTTCAGCCTTCCGCCAGCAGTCTATCTCTTGCAAACACTTCGCGCATTTGGTATCTTCCCTCCATGCTGCCGCAACCGTTCGATACTATTCTCTCGATCGCAATCCTCGTGCTGTCAGTGTGCCTGCACGAGGCTGCACACGCTTGGGCCGCATACAAGCTCGGGGACCCAACCGCGTACCGGCTTGGGCGCGTTACGCTCAATCCCATACCGCACATAGATCCTATCCAGACCATCGCGATGCCGTTGATGTTTTATTTTGCCAGCGGCGGCAAGTTCATCTTCGGCGGCGCCAAGCCCGTACCGATAAACCCATACCTCTTTCGAAACCCGTCCAAGGGCATGATGCTGACAGGACTGGCCGGTCCGGCCGTGAACCTCCTGCTGGCCGGCATCGCAGGCTTTCTCTATCTGCCGTTCAGGCCGATCATCAAGCTCGAGTCTGTCGGCGATTTTCTTCTGATCTACATCGTTGTCATCAACGTCTTTCTGCTCGTCTTCAACCTCATCCCCATCCCGCCGCTCGACGGCTCGCGGGCCCTGCGCTATTTCCTGCCCTACCATCTGCGCGAGCGCTTTGACCGGCTCGAGCAGTACGGGATGCTGATCCTGATGCTCGTGATATTCAGCCCACTCATGCGGTACGTCAATGTGTTCCGGAATTTCATCGTCGATACTCTCCTGGTTTTCAGATAGGGCAGACTGACAATGAAGACAAAGAGGATACTCTCCGGCATGCGCCCCACGGGGCCGCTCCATATCGGCCACCTCGTCGGCGCACTCAACAACTGGGTGAAATTGCAGGACGAGTTCGAGTGCTTCTACATGGTCGCCGATTGGCATGCGGTCATGAGCGAGTACAAGGACACCTCGCTCCTGACGCGGTGGTCGATCGAGAACGTCGCCGACTGGATCGCGGCCGGGCTCGATCCGAAGCGGTCCACGATCTTCATCCAGTCGCAGGTGCCGGAACACGCCGAGCTGTGCCTCGCGTTCGCGTGCGTGACACCAGTGCCATGGCTCGAACGATGCCCCACCTACAAGGAACAGATGAAGGAGCTCGAGTCCAAGGACGTCAGCAACTACGCGTTCCTGGGCTACCCCGTCCTCCAGGCGGCGGATATCGCGCTGTACAAGGCGGACACAGTGCCGGTCGGCGAAGACCAGGTGGCTCACCTGGAGTTGACGCGCGAGATCGTGCGCAGGTTCAACTCGTTCTTCGGCGAGATATTCCCGGAGCCGATGCACCGGCTCACGGCGACCGCGCGGCTGCTCGGGCTGGACCGGAGGAAGATGAGCAAGAGCTACGGCAACTTCATCGCGCTCGGCGAGACGCCTGAGGATATCCGCAAGAAGGTCTCAACGATGTTCACGGACCAGGAACGGCTCCGCCGCTCCGACCCGGGCCATCCGGACGTGTGCAACGTCTTCGCATACTACCAGGCGTTCGCGCCGGACATCGCGCCCGCGCGCAGGACCGACTGCACCGGCGCGAAGGTCGGCTGCACCGACTGCAAGCGCGAGCTGGGCGACCGGCTCGCGGAATTCCTCCGCCCGCTGCGCGAGAAGCGCACCGCGCTGCTCGCGGATCCGAAGAAGCTGCGCGAGATACTCGACGCAGGCGCGGAAAAGGCGCGCAAGGTCGCGCGGGCGACGATGGAGGAGGTGCATGCCGCGGTCTTCAAGAAACGAGTAGCGAGTAGCGGGGGGTAAGGGCCGGAGGACAAAAGGCGGGAGGCCGGAGGCCTAGCAGCATGTCCGGGCGATGCCGGGCTGGCCGTGAGCCTCTCAGCCTGACGCCAGACCTCTGTCCCCTGTGCCCCCGTCCCTTACCCCCCGCTGCTCATAGCTCGCCACCCGCCGCTCGCTGCTCGCCCCACCTGCAACCTGCAACCATCGCTCCTCGCCACCCGCCCATTCCTCCGTCAAGTTGTCTCCGGAGCGGTGCCGATACACAAAGTGGCAAGTGCGTCCGATGCACTTTCCTTTTTGTTCGGCACGTTTTGCAGCTCCGCGATGAGACCAGACTCGAACCAGAGAATTCGGATTCCGGCGTTGGCGCTCGTGTTGGCGCAGGCCGCGCTGGTCGTTTCGTGTTCGAGCGCAACGGTCGCGAGTGTCCGGGAGGGCAGTGCCGATCGTAGGAGGCAGCTCCAGCTGCCGAGCCGTAACTGCGCCGCTCGTAGCAACGCCGTCCTCGGCGCGTTACCCGCGCATGGAGCCGACGCCTTGCCCACCCCATCCGTCGTGGAGGCGAATGGTGAGAACGCCGGCGAACCGCTCGCCGCAGCGCTCAGCAGACAGGTGCTTGAAGGCGAGATCGAGTCGCTCATCGCAGAACTGGGCAGCCCGGAGTGGCGGCGCCGCGAGGCCGCCTCCGCGCGCCTGCGCGAGATCGGCCGGCGCGCATTGCCCTACCTCGGTCCAAACCTGGCGCACGAAGACCCCGAGGTCGCCTGCCGGGCAAGGACCATCTGGCGCTCGCTCCGCAGCCGTATCGAATGGACCGGCGCGAAGAACGACGACTGGCATAACCCCGAGAACTGGGAACCGCTCGATGTCCCGGACGTGGAGAGCGATGTCGCGATCGGCGCGCGAGATACCTGCAGCCGGTGGCCGAGAATCTGGGCGGGCGATGTCACGGTGGAGAGACTCTTCATCGCCAAGGACGCCGACGTGCGCGTCATGAACGGGACCATACTGGTCTGCCGGGACAGACTGATCGTCGGAGGGCGCATCGACACGCTGGACGGCACCGTCGTTGCTCCGCGCCAATGCTGGGCCGGAACAACCGTCCGTGGCGACCTCTGGGTCGGCGCGGACTCGACACAAGGGGGGATTGCCGGTCCCGGCAACTGCGCGGCCTTTGCCATTGTCAGCGTCACCGAAGACGCCGAATAGACCCGATACCGCGAATACGGGAACCGCTGAAGGAGATGCCGCGACCGCAGTCGGGGCATGACCGCGAACCGAATTTCCTGAATAGACCGGGCTGGAAGGCAGGCGTCGAGAGATGCTGGAACATTCATGGAAGACGGCAAAGATGGGTGTTGAAAAAAGCCGGGGCAAACATGAAAGGCGAATAAAAGAGGTCTTTCTCCTTCCTTTCTTTCAGTGTCTTCCGTGTCTTCAGTGGTTCTTCCTTTTCAATATCCTCCGCGTTTCCAGCGACTGATGGACGGCGGTCTCTGCAGCGCGGATGACGTCTGAGGATGACAACATGCGACTGTTCTCATATCTTGTTGCCTTCGTGTCCGGCTCGTGCGTGATGATGCTCCAGTTGCTCGGCACGCGCGTGGTCGGCGCGTTCTACGGGACCGGCCTCTTCGTCTGGACCGCATTGATCTCGGTGACGCTGCTGGCGCTGCTGGTAGGCTACCACGTCGGCGGGATCGTCGCGGACCGCCACCCGCGGGGGAATCGGCTGGGCTACCTGCTTGCGGGCGCGGCGCTGCTCGTGTTCATCATCCCGCTGGTTTCCGGGCCCATCCTGTCCGCCACGGACAAGCTCGGAATCAGGCTCGGCCTGCTCGTCAGCTCGACCGTGCTCTTCGGACTGCCGCTGGGCCTGCTCGGCACGGTGCTTCCGCAGGTGATCCGGATGCGGACCGAGGCCTTGGACCACGTGGGCCGTTCGAGCGGCAGCGTGTATGCAGTCTCCTCGCTGGGCAGCATCGCCGGCACGGTCGGCTCGGGCTTCGTGCTGCTTCCGTTGTTCTCGACCACGACGATCATGCTTGCGGTCGGGTTTGCGCTGGGCATGCTCGGCGGCGCGGCGGTGATGATGTTCGACAGCGGCAGGTGGAAGGCGCGCACGATTGTGCTCGCTTCCGTCTGCGCGACCTTCGTGCTCGGTTCCTTGGTCGGCGCGCAGGACCGGCAGTTCGGCCGCGGCCGGCTCTTGTATGAGAAGGCAACCCCGCACGGGACCGTGCGCGTGGTCGAGCTCGAAGAACGCCTGCTCGATCCGACTTCGCCTCCGGACCGGATGAAGACGTCGATCCAGAAGACGCGCTGGCTGCTCATCGACATGGCCGGCCATTCCGCGGTGATCGGAGCCGCGAAGTCGCCGTTCTTTTTCTACACGTACTTCATGCGGCGCCTGCCGTTTCTGCGGCCCGAAGGGAAGGATGGGTTGCTCGTCGGGCTGGGGGCGGGAACGATCGCGATGGAACTTGCAGGGCAGGGCGTCCGTGTGGACTCCGTCGAGATAGAACCCGCCATCGAAGAGGTCGCCCGCAGGTATTTCGGTTTCGTGCCGAACGGCGAGGTCCACATCGAGGACGCGCGGTACTTTCTGAGGAACTGCGCGAAGCGGTACGATTTCATCGTGATGGACGTCTTTTCCGGCGGCGCGGTCCCGTTCCACCTCTTCAGCATCGAGGCGCTCAAGGCGGCGAAGGGATGCCTCAAGCCGGACGGGATACTGGCGGTGAACTACCTCGCGGACGACCTGGGCGACAGGAGCCGCGGCGCGCAGGCGCTGCTGGCAATGCTCAAGCGGCTCTTCGCGAACCGCGCGGCATACCTGATCGGCGACAAGGACAGGCGGCTGCAGAACCTCGTGGTCTTCGCCTCCGATGGCGGACTTGAAGCGCGGAACACGGTGGGCGATGCAGAGCTGCAGGCCTTCCTGGCGCGGACCTTCAAACGGATGGACGCGTGCGCAGTCTCGTGCGACGTGCCTGCGGATGCGATGATCCCGACCGACGAATTGAACCCGCTCGAGACGTGGCAGACCTACCAGTGGGAAGAGATGCGGAGGTTCGTCATCGAACGGTTCTTCGCGGGGAGGGACTGAGGCCGGAGGAAGGATGGCATGGCGTCAGCCTCATTCCTCCAGCCTCCCCTCCTACAGCCTCCGGCCTCGTGCTTCCAGCCTATTTCTTCTTCTTCTCTTCGGCTTCTTCACTCAGGCCTATGATCGAGAGCCCAGACCTCGACACGTGCGCTCCGAATCCGACCATCAAGGCGCCAAGCGTAATGTAGAATTCATAGCCTCTGAATGCCAGCCAGTTTGCGTTCGTCAGCGTCAAGAGGACGATGAGCCCGGCGAACCCGAACTGGACGTTCAAGAGCGCAGGCCGACCAAGGCTCATTATGAGCACTGTGACCGGGATGGCGGTCATCAATACCAGTATGAGCATGTTCAGCGCGACCGGGAATATGAAGCCGTTGTCTGACAGACAAACGATCCACATCGCCAGCATGAACCCGAAGTACAGCGCAGTGCCGACAGTCGTAATGATGTCGCCGACTCCAAACGATCTCTTCATGTGACACCTCCAAAAATGAGACTGCAATCGCCGCTTCATGTTGCTCAATATATCACAAGTTCATACCATAGTGACCCTATCCGTGTCAAGAAAATGAATGGTTAGTCCAGCCCGAGACGCAGGCCGGATTCGTTGGTGGCGTGGCCCAACCGACGCCGGCTGTGCGAGCTCGGCTGGAAGCTTCCGGCAAACATGGTCTTCCTCCCGGCCCTACGTGCCGGATGGGAAAGCAGACAGCGCACGCGTTGACCCGCGCAATCCGCGATCTGAGCCTGTTTGCACTCATGTCACGCGGTTTCCAGGCAAGGTCTTTCGCCGCAAACGGATGGTAGGCAGAGTGTGACAGGGGCAAGGCGGTAGCGCTCTCGGCATCATTCTGCACTCCTCTCGGACCCTGTGGCCCTCGATGTGCGAATCCGATACTATGTGCCCGGCGCCACCAATCGAGATTTTCTGTTGACACAATTGCAAGTGGGCGATATAATCATCGTTAGGACAGCTAGTTAGCCGACGGCGACCGCTGCCGGCCCAGGGGGAGGTGTTGACTTGTGTTCCGGAATTGCCCGCACCGTGAGTAAACTGCTGGAAACGACGGTCCCGCAGGCGGTTGGGGCGTGTGGGCAAATGAAGTCTTTGTTCATCATGTAGCCAACGAGTTTTTTCGGAGAACTCCAATGAGACGCGCTGCGAACGCGAGACACGGTACAACCGTACAGGGTCATGTGCAATGGCCGCCGGGCCGGAAAGTGAAGTACTTGCGACCGCCGTGGGTGTTGCTCACAGCGCTGGCCGTGTGCCTGACCGCGCTCGTCGCGGACGGCCCCGGGTACGCGCAGCAGGCGCCGCCGAACATCATCAATTTCCAGGGCAGGCTGACGGACAACACGGGAGTGCCGGTCAATTCGACGCAGCGGGATATCAGACTTGAGTTCTTCGACGCGTTGTCGGGCGGGACATCATTGGGGACATACACGGCCGTCGACGCGACCGTGACGAACGGCGTTTACGGCATCGAGGTGACGCCGCCGGCAAGTGTGTTTGCGAACAACGCGACGGTGTATGCGGAAGTTTCGATAGGAAACGGAATCGCGGGCGCGGACGGTTCGTTCGAGACGTTGTCTCCGAGGACGCGGCTGATCGCTGCCGCGTACGCGCTCAACGCGGATTCGCTCGACGGGCGTGATTCGACCTACTTTGCGCCTGCTAGCGGGTCGAACAACTACGTGCAGCTTGCGCCTGCGGCGGCGCAGACGTGGACGACAGCGAACACAGGCATATTCCTGAACGAGACGGGCGCGGGCAGCCCGTTCCTGCTTCGTTTGCAGACGGGCGGCTCTGACATGCTGGTACTGGGCAACACAGGCAACGCATCGCTCGCGGGCGACCTGCAGGTGATGGGGAACGACCTGCAGGACAACAGCGGAAACGCGCGGGTGACGCTGGGCACGACCGTTTCGACGCCGGCGGGCGTGTCGTTCACTGTCGGCGAAAACACGACGCTGGGAGACGCAGGTGCGGACACGTTGACATTCAACGCGAACACGCTGTCGGTTCCGAACAACCTGAACATCGACACAGACACGCTCTTCATCGACGCCACGAACAATCGGATCGGCATCGGCACGAACGCGCCGACGGCCGCTCTGGATATTGTGAACACGGGAGGACTTCCGGGCGCGAAGATTCAGTTGACGAGCAATTGGAACACGAGCATCAACAGCGACAACCAGCTGGTGTTGAGCGGCGGAGAAGGTCCGTATGGTGCGAACTGGAAGAACATCGTTTTCCAGACGAACAGCAGCGAGAAGGCGCGGCTGGACGTGAACGGGTACCTTGGGATAGGTACGACGGGTCCGACATCGATGCTGGACGTGACGAAGAATGCGATAGGCGCGACGCAGGCGGACACGTACGGACTGTCGCTGGTGAACACGACTGCGGCCGCGGCGGGCGCGCAACAGTATTCGCCGCCAGTGAGGTGGCGCGGGTACGGTTGGGAGACGACCGGCGGTACGAGCCAGTCTGTGGACTTCCGTGGCTACGTGGTGCCGGTGCAGGGGACCGCGGCGAGCGGGTACCTGACGTTCGAATCGTCGATAAACGGCGCTGCGTACTCGACGAACCGGTTCAGGATCTACTCAAGCGGAACGGTGATAGCGGCGGCAAACGTCCAGGCGACGGGCGACGTTGTGGCGCAGGGGAGCGACGTGTACGAAGACGGTGGTGACCTCCACCTGAGTGGCGAAGACAGCGTGTACATCAAGATGGACTACAACAACGACGATGCGGACACGCGAGCGATCATCTTCGGGAAGAACACGACGCTGGCGACGGCGCCGTCAGCGGCGAACGAACTGATGCGGATAACGGAGGCGGGACTCGTAGGTATTGGGACGCAAGCACCGGCGACTGCGCTTCACGTGAGCCCGGCGAGCGGGTTGACGCTGGGGCTCGACGCAGCGACGAACACGGCAGGGAAGATGACGCTGGTAGGTGCAGGAGCGAACGACTTCTACACGGAGATCCAGACCGGGACTCAGACGGGGAACGTGACATACACGCTGCCGCTGGCGGCGCCGACTTTGGACGGGTATTTCCTGGTGTCCACGACCGCAGGCGGCATGTCGTGGTCTAACATCCTGCCGTCAGGGAGCACGCTCTCGTTTGCGAACATCACGACGGGCACGAACACTAGTGCGACGATGACGGTTGACACGGGCGCGTCACTTGTGCCGGCGAACAGCGGCATCATCACGGCGACACGATTCACCGGCTCGGGTTCGACGACGAACGCGGTTGATCTGGCGACGGCTGAAGTCGCGGGGACTTTGCCCCTGAACCGTGGCGGAACAAACGCGAGTCTGACTGCGGCGAACGGTGCGGTCGTGTTCAGCAACAGTTCTTCGCTTGCGCTTTCTGACGTGCCTGCCGTTGCGGGGCTTGCGCTCATTTCGGGGGATCCGATACTTGATCCTGCGCCGCCGACGTGGTTTGCGCCGACTGCGGGTTCGGTGCTGTTTGCAGGTACGAACGGCGCGCTTGCGCAGGACAACGCCAACCTGCTCTGGAATGACGCGACCAACAGGCTCGGCATCGGCACAGCCGCGCCGAACGAGCAGCTCGAGCTCACCGGAAACCTGCGGATGCCAGCGACGTCTGCTGCGGCGGGAGTCGTGTACAGCGACGCAAACACGTTCATCCACAACTACGGAACGGAAAGCACCTTCATAGGTACGGGCGCCGGGAACCTGACGATATCGGGTACCGGAAGAAACACGGGGGTGGGCTACAGGGCGCTGAACGCGACCACGACGGGTTACGACAACACGGCTGTTGGCGACGGTGCGCTGAACAGCAACACAGCGGCAGCATCAAACGTGGCGGTGGGGTACAGGGCCATGTTCGCGCAGGCGTTCGCGAACGGCGGCACGGCATGGTCGACGCGCAATACTGCGGTCGGAGTGGAGGCGCTCACCTCGAATCAGCCCACGGCAACGACAGACGGTCTGAGCAACACTGCGGTCGGGTACCAGGCGCTGTATGGCAACACGCTCGGGGCCTACAGTACGGGCATGGGCGACTACGCACTTCGAAACAACACTACGGCCGGCTACAACGTTGCGATCGGGTATCGTGCGCTGGCGACACAGTCGTACAACAACGGTGGGGCGGTGTGGTCCGCGTACAACACGGCGGTCGGTGCGAACGCGATGTACTCGAATCAGCCGACGGGGACAGGAAACGGAGTCTACAACAGCGCGTTGGGCTATGCCTCGATGTACTCGAACACGACAGGCACAGCCAGCGCGGCGGTGGGCTACGGTGCGATGTACTCGAACACGACCGGTTCGAGCAATACCGCGATGGGCTACTACGCCGCACGGTACAATGTGACGGGTACAGGGAACACGATCATCGGACGTGAAGCCGGGTACGGTGTTGCGGCCAATTCATACTCAAGCAATACAGCGGTCGGCTACAGGGCTGGTTATGCGTTGTCGACGGGCAGCAACAACGTTCTCGTTGGCTATCAGGCCGGCGACAACCTGACGACCGGCGGAGCGAATGTGGTGATAGGCTACAACGTTGACGCGCCGGTCGCCACCACCAGCAACCAAATGACGATCGGCAACCTGATATTCGGGACCGGCGTGGACGGGACAGGTACGACGATCTCGACGGGCAACGTGGGGATCGCGACGGCTTCGCCGGGATATCGGCTGGACGTCAACGGCGCGATCAGGACAGGCGTAGACGGGCTTGACGGTCAGTTGAGGATCTACTCTGAACAGGGGGCGCCCGACTATGAGGTTGTCTTCCAACCTGCCGCGGCCATGACCCAGAGCACGACGTACACTCTGCCGACCGCGTACGCGGCGGCGGACGGGTATTTCTTGACATCGACTATCGGAGGCGTCATGTCCTGGACGAGCAACGTGCCGGGGAGTGATTCGGACTACATTTGGAACCAGAGCGGCGGCGACCAGGCGGCGAGTTACAGGATCAGCGGGACGGGCCGAGCGAACACTTCGTTCCAGTCGCCGGTCTACACGCGTGCCGACGCGGGCACAGTGGCGGTGAGACCGAACACCGATTCGATGACGGCAATCCAGATGCAGAACGCGGCCGGGACGTCGGTCCTGAACATAGACACGACGAACCAGCGTGTGGGCATCGGGACGACGAGTCCGTCGCAGATGCTCGTAGTGAACGGCAACATCAGGATCGAAGGGTCGAACAACATCTACAAGGACGGGAGCCAGGCGCTGGGTCTTTACGACGGGACGAACATCACGATAGCGTTGTCGTCCGGCGGGAACTTCGTGTACTATCCGTTCAAGATGATGAACCTCGGCACTGCGGCCGCGCCTGTGTACACGTGGAACGGGGATGACAACACGGGTCTGTTCAGTCCGGGCGCGGACACGGTGGCATTGAGCACGGCCGGCGCCTCAAGGTTGCACATCACAAGCGCCGGCGACATCGGCGTAGGCACGACCAGCCCGACCACGAAGATAGACGCGACGGGCGGCCTGCGGCTGCAGCAATCGGGTGGCGGCAATGCGGCGGCGTCGCTGATCGAGTTGGGGAACCGGACCCCGACATGGAGTTGCGGCATCAATTTTAACGCGTACTACGATGCAGGAAGCATCTGGAGGTACAGGTCCACCGACTATGCTGCGTCGATAGGTTTTGACAGCGCGGGCAGCCTGTGTTTTGACGTGATGTCGTCAGGTACGGCCGGGAACGCATTGACTTTCACGCGCAGGATGACGATCTTGAACGGCGGAAACGTGGGCATTGGCGACCAGAGCCCGGTTTCGCTGTTCACGGTCGGGAACGGCGACCTGTTCCAGGTGGATACGGCCGGCGACATCGTGAAACTGAAAAACCTGACCTATTCGTGGCCGGGTTCGCATACGACGAACGGTGTGCTGTTGAACAACGGTTCGGGCGGACTGTCGTGGAGCACGATCGGTGCGGCGACGATCACGCCTGATTCGCTCGATTTCACGGAATTTCAGGACATTCTCGATCTTGATGCCTCGACCGAGCTGAACCTAGGCGCCTTCAATTTCACCGTCGACCTGGATTCGACGGGCGATTTCATCGTCACCGACGCCGGCGCGGGTACGCACATATTCCGAGATGACGGCCTCGTCGGGATAGGGACGACGACGCCGAGCGAGCGGCTGCACGTGAACGGCAACCTCTACATGCAGGGGAACGTTATTTCAAGTGCCTCAGGGAACACCATCGGTACGAGCGCAAACTACTTCGGCGGTGTGTACTCGACAATCTACTACGACGCAAACAACACGGCATACTACCTGGACCCGGCAAACGCGGGCACGGCCGCGCTCATTGCGGGCAGCGTGGGCATCGGCAACACCGTGGCGCCAAGAAGCGCGCTTGATACATGGACGGGAACCATGAGCGGAGCGGCGAATGATTATGAGAAGGCGCAATTCACGATGAGTGGCGGCGGCACTGTGAGCTGGGGAGTGATTGCCAACAGATTGAAGTGGACCGCCAGGTTCATCGCCATCCCTGTTCAGAGGCCGAATACGGCCTCCGTCGGCTACGTCGATATCGTGCAACCGGTAATCGACATTCCGGCGGGACAAGTGTATGACGGGCTTGCCCGTTCTGCGACCGTGGACGGCGTGCTGCTGAACGCGTGGGAAGCGCTGTACGCAGCCCATACCGTCGGCGGCAACAACACGGCCATCACCTACTACATCGTGCGCTACACGAACAACTTCAACCCTCCCAGCAACTGGCTCCTTGTCGCGTCGATCAACGGCGACAACAGCACTGCGAAGCTCGGCACGGGCATCACGCTGAAGAACGGCGGAACCTGGTCGGGTGGAGTGGATGACCAGTACGTACTCGTTGCCGGCGACACGATGACCGGCGCGCTTTCGATAACCGCGGCCGGAACGGGGCTGTCCGTGACCAACAATGCGACGATTGGCGGGACGCTTGGCGTCACGTCGACGGGCACGTTCGGCAGCTACCTCTACACCTCTGCTTCGGCGGGCGCGAACGACGGCCTCTACTTCAGCGGTACTGCGGCAACATCCTCGCGCGTGGGCACGATCTGGGGCTCTGCCACCGGCAGGGTGTATCTGGTTTCCGACAGCGCCGGCACAAATGAGGGAGTGTATCTGGGCCGGTTTGACGGCACGACGCACTCGAACGCGCCCGCAATCTGGCTGTATGGAACGAACATCTATGGAAACTCCTCGACGATCAGCAGTATGACGTGGAATGGAGCGACGATCGGGGCCGGCTACGGCGGGACCGGGCAGAACAGCTCCGGCTGGACTGGACTGGCTAAGGTCTCGGCCGGGACATGGTCGACGGCCACCGGCGGAACGGACTACGAGTACCCGCTTACTTTCACCAACGGCTTGACGCGAACGACGAATGACATCCACCTTGGCGGATCGTTGGAAGGTGCCACGACGATCACGAACGGGACGGCCTCGAACCTTGTGATCAACCTTTCGTCGACGGGCGATTTTGATGTCCAGGACAACGGCACGTCCGCTCTGTTCGTCAGAGACGACGGGAACATCGGAATCGGAACTTCAGCGCCCGACACCAAACTGGAAATCGCCGGGTCCTCGATGCACTCCGGCGGAAGTCTGTCCTACTACCGCGATGTGGCGCACTACAGCACCAGCGGCAACCCGGACACCGGCACGTTGAAGATAGCGATGCCGAAGACGTGGTCGAACACGATGATGCAGGTTCGCATCCAGGGCTATCAGTATCAGGGCAACGTGGGCGCGTGGGAAGTGATCGTCAGCGGCTACAACTATGCCACAACGCCTGCATGGGTCAACTACACCGCCGTAATCAACGGCAGTGCGCCGTTCACCCAGGTCCGCCTCGCTCATGACGGCACATACAACGTCATTCTGCTCGGT